>CAZBKU010000241.1:0-4564 GCA_964492585.1 uncultured Thermoplasmatales archaeon
GGTGACCTCCTCCTGGACCGACGCCTCGACCAGCGGTGGGCCCTGGACCGTCAGGATCAGGTCGATGGCTTGGCCTGGTGCGGCCACCTCTGGTTCGACCCTGGCCTCGGCGGACCCCTCGGTCTGGGCCGTGGCCGGGCCAGCGGCCAGAAGCAGCCCGACCAGACCGAGAAGGATGGTCACCTCTCTCCCCCGCAGCCTCCCCATCAAGCGACGTGAGGTCCCCACCCAGCATAAACATTGGGCGAAGATGCTCGCAACCGCGGCCTGATCTGGGGCACGCCCGGGGCGACCAGGCTGGAGGCGGCCCGGGTAGCTGTCCGGTCGAACAGGGACCCTCCCCGGCGCCAGACGCGAACCCTTTTCCCCTGCCATCGTTAGCCTGGCTGGCCCATGGCAGCCCCGGCGGCCGAGCAGCAAGCGGTCAGCACCACGGACCCCGCAGCCGACGCCAGGCCCCGGCTGGGCTTGATCGTCAACCCCATCGCCGGCATGGGCGGGGCGGTGGCGCTCAAGGGCACCGACGACCGGGTCGAGGAGGCCCGGGCCCGCGGAGCTGAACCGGTGGCCCACGACCGGGCCGTACGGTTCCTCCGGTCGCTCCGGGTCGAGGTGGACGTGCTCACCTGCTCGGGACCCATGGGCGCCGAGGCCTGCCAGGAGGCCGAGGTCGATCACGAGGTCGTCCAGACCGTCGAGGAGCCGACCTCGGCCGAGGACACCCGAGCCGCCACCCGGGGCCTAGCGCGAGCCGGTGTGGATCTGCTCTGCTTCCTGGGTGGAGACGGCACGGCCATGGACATCGCCCAGGCCGCCGACCAAGGGCTCGTGTGCCTGGGTGTGCCCACCGGCGTCAAGATGAACTCGGGCGTCTTCGCCGAGACCCCGGAGACCGCCGCCGAGATCGTCAGGGCCTACCTGATCGGGGACGCGCCGGCGGTCGAGGGCGAGGTCGTCGAGATCGACGAGGCCGCCTTGGACCGGGGGGAGATCGATCCCGTACGCCTGGACAGCCTGCGTGTCCCCCGCCACGAGGCCGTGGCACCGAACAAGGCCCATCCCGGCGGGACGGTCGAGGGCCTGGCCGAGGCGATCGAGGACCAACTGGTACCCGGCAGCACCTGGGTGCTAGGTGGTGGATCCACGGTCCTGGCCATCAAGCAGGCGCTGGTCGGCTCCGGCACGCTCCTCGGCGTCGACGTGATCGAGGTGGACGAGGATGGACGACCCGAGCTGATCCTCGAGGATATCACCGCCCAGGACGTGGCCGACCTGCCCGACGACACACGCCTGGTGGTCTCCCCGATCGGCGGCCAGGGCTTCGTGGTCGGCCGCGGCACCCAACAGGTCAGCCCGGGCCTGCTCACTCGGATCGGTTGGGACAACCTGATCGTGGTGGCGACCGCGGAGAAGCTCCAGAGCCTCGACCATCTCCGAGCCGACTCAGGGGATCCAGCGCTCGACGAGGAGGCCCCAGCCAACCTCCGGGTGGTCACCGGGCCGGGGTTCCGCCACCTTATGAACCTGAGGACCTCGAAACGGCGTTGAGGCCATCTAACAACCGTTTTCCCGTCTTCTGGGTGCGGGCGCCCCACACCACATTGAGACGTTTCCACCAAAGGATTTATATATATCTCGGCGAGGTCTTAGGGCTAGACGCCCTGGCTGCTCTGCGGGTTCGGCAACACCTCGCTTTCTTGGCCATGGGCGTCAACCTACCCCTAACCAGCGGTAGGACTCTTCCTCACCGGTCGCTCTCAGTCGAGGGGGCCGTGGAACCCGATGACGTAGATGTCGTTGTGGGGTCCCATCACGTACTCGTTGGTCCAGAACTCGAACGCGCCGTGCTGGGCCGATCCGAGGACCCGGATCAGGGACTGGATCGTGATGGCTTGGCCGGGTGTGGCGACGCCCGCCCCGACGACGACGGCCTGGCTGTTACCGTTCGGATAGAACATCCCCCAGCTCCCGCCGCCAGCCGTCGGGTAGGTCTCCGGACAGGTGTGGCATTCGTTGCCGGTCAAGGGGTTGGGGACCTGGACCTCGCCGTGGTTCCCCGGCCCCATCGCGGCGTACGTCCGCTGACCACCAGGGACGTGGACCAGTTTGGCCCCGTAGGACGCCGTGCCGCCGGCCACCGTGTCGACGTGGACGGCCGGTCGCATGTCCTCGCCGGTCAGGAAGAAGCCGCCGTCGAACCACGTCTCGGTGTACGTGAGGCTCCTGTTTGCGTGGAGATGGACGTCGATGTCCAGGGTGTCGGCGGTGGGGACCGAGACGATCAACCGGAAGGTCGCAGGGAGGTCCCCGTCCCGCGTCTCGTGCTCGAAGTGGACCTTGCCGTTCCAGGCCAGAAGATCGCTGACCCCGACGATCGCATCTTGGTCCTCGTCGACCTTGAACCGCGGGACATCCTTGGTGGGTTGCAGGGTCACGTCGGTGGCGTCCTTGAGGCTCTCCGTCCGGTACCGGAAGAAGCACGGGTCGTCCTGGGGGCTTGGCTGACAGTCCTTGTCGTCCCAGCCGCGGACGACGCCCATCAGGAGACCGGCGTCTTGCCGGGGCTCGTCGAAGGTTGCGCTGAAGGAGATACCGACCGACTCGTCCCCGGTGACGTGGAAGTCGCCGGGCGCCTCGACCGTGAGGACGTAGGTGTCGGCCGCCAGGTCCTGGTGGTTCAGGTCGATCTCCAGGTTGGATCTGGGATGGGCCGAGACCTGGCTGAGACCCACCAGTGGGAGCATCACGACGAGCAGGACGGCGATCGCCTTCGGGTAAGCCAAGTTCCAACGCCTCCAGCCGTGGAAGCTGACCAGGCCGGGAAAACCCTTGCGCCCTTCCGAAGGGATGTCTGCGCCGGCCGGACCACCCCGGCCCGGCCGGCACCGCTCGGCGATCATCCCAGCTCGAGGAACGTGGCCTCGGACGGGTAGGCTTGGCCGTCGACATCCTCGTTGACGAAGAGCATGTAGTGGCCAGGCGAGGCGATCGCACCGTCCCCCGGCATCTGGACCATCAGGGTGGCGGTGTCCTCGCCATCCTGGGTGACCACCTCGGTCACGTTAAGCCCGATGCCGCGCTGGTCGGCGTCGAACCCGTGGGTCGTGGCACCGGGTCGGACCAGGGTCACCGAGTCCACCCCGTGGTTCAGACCGCTGACCTCGACGGGCACCGTCTCTCCGTACACGGCGTCGGTGGGCGCCGCCTCGATCACAGGCCGGCTGTCCTCGATGAAGAGGTAGGGCGGCTCGTAGAGCTCGAAGCTCTGGTCGGTGACCTGCGGGTTCATGTGCTCACGCTGGTGCTCGTGGAAGGCAGGTAGCGGGACGTGCCCGCCGGCCAGGACACGTCCGTCGGGCAGGAGCACGGCGGTGCTGTGGTAGACCCGTGGCTTGTCCATCGGTGCGGTCAGGGTCCACTGGCCGGTGTCCGGATCGTAGATCTCGCCGTTGAGGAAGGCCACGTTGGGCGCGCCGTGCATGATGACGTTGTCGTAGAGCCCGCCACCGACGGCCATGACCTCACCGTTGGGCAACAGGACCCCGTTGACGTGCCAGCGCGGCAGGTGGTTGGGGGTGGCAGCCTCGGCGGTCGGGGTCTCCCCGGAGAGGTCGTGGATCTCGGTGGTGTCCGTGGCCACGAAGCTCTGCTGGAGGGTGCCCCCGAAGGTCAGGTACCTGGCCGCGGCGTCGCCGTCCAGATCGACCATGAGCGGGACCGAGGCAGCCAGCTGCCGGGCACCGAAGGCGCTGGTGTCGTGGACGGTGAAGGTCGCATCGTCGTCCTCGATGTCCAGGGTCTGCATGAAGCTCCAGACGCCTTGGAGGGGATGCTCGCCGAAGGGGCCCCAGAGGTCGCCGGCGGTCGTGTAGAACTGGTCGCCCTTGTGGGGACCGGTGGGCACGGTGAACAACCGCGGGTACATCGGCAGGTTCGGGATCCGGTCGTGGGTCTCGTCGACGGTGGTGACCCCGCTGTCGGGATGGTCGGGGACGAGCTGGCCGATCTCGACGCCAGGGGCAAGCTCGGTGGTCGGCTCGTAAGCCTGGATCTCGCCCGTATCGGGATCGTAGACCTCGAGCAGGGTGTTGTGGGTCTGGAACTGGGCCAGGGTCTGGATGCCCGAGGCGATCAGGGTGTCGCCGTCGGCGGTCTGGAGAGCGCTCGGATACCATCGGTCGACGCTCATGTCGGCCGGCTTGTCCCAGGCACCTGCGGAGGCGGCCTCGTCGGTGCGCTGGAAGCGCATGACCTGCTCGCCGCCCTTCAGCGGCGTCCAGAAGGCCGACTCGATGTCCTCCTGCTGGCCGGAGGTGGCCTCGTCCAGGGTGTGCCACTCGGTGGCCCCGGTCGAGTAGACCGACCCGTCTGGACCGATGGTGGTGCCGCTGCAGAACATGTCCTGGAACCCGCCGGACTCGGGGTCGGGCGTGTCCACGGTGGCGGTCACCTCCTCGCCGTCGACCTGGTAGGAGAGCACGCGGCTGCGGCCGTCGATCGGGAAATCGCCGACCATGAAGGTCAGGTCGTCGGGACCGGTCTGGTCCTGGGAGCGAGCCTCGAC
>CAZBKU010000242.1:0-4539 GCA_964492585.1 uncultured Thermoplasmatales archaeon
CGGTCGGCGGGGGTCACTACCCCCGCCCTCTTCCCTCCCGCTTCCCCTCGACCTTCCCACCCATCATCGCATCTCACCCCTCGACCGATGACGTCAACCACAGCCACCTCCAGCCCCAAGATGGGACCTATGTCGACCGATCGGTCCGGTCCGACCGAACGGTTCCCGAACGTTGAAGTCCTCCTATCCTTCCAGGGCCTCAGGGCGCCAGCCGCTCGGCACGGATCGGATCCCCCGGGACGGCCAGGCACGGGCTGGCGACGCAGATGGAGCGTTACACATGACGGAGACCTCTGGAGCGCCAATCGACGAGGGGGGCACCCCGGACGAGCTCGGCACACCTGACGGTGACGGCCACAGCACGATCTCCTCCGTGATGGACACGAGCCTGGTGACCTTCTCGAGGAACCGGCTCCGGGCGCTCAAGGCCCTCCAGGAACGACGCAAGACCACCAGCGAGCTCGCCCGCGAGCTCGAGCTGACCAAGAGCACCACCCACGGCTACCTCCAGGATCTCGTGGAGGACGGGCTCGTGGAGCGCTACGAGGACGAGCGGCTCTGGGTCTACTACGGTCTCTCCAAGCGGGGTCGGGCCCTGGTCCGGCGGGACAAGCTGACCCTGGTCCTCGATATCAGCACCCTGCTCTCGATCCTCGGTGCCGGCGCCGTGGGCCTCTACCGGTTCGTGGTGCCAGCCGAGGGCGGCGGTGGTGGGGCCGGTGCGCTTGGCGGCCCGGACCCTGGGGCCAGCCAGGGTCTACCTCTCCTCCTGATCGCCTACGTCGCCCTGGTCCTCCTAGCCCTTGCGGGCTGGAGCCTGCACATTTACCTGGCCAAGCGCGCCCCATCGGAGGCGGTCTAGCCCTGGTGCGCGACCCTGCCTCCCGAGCCCGACCCGTCCTGATCGTCCTCCTCCTGGTCTCGGTCATCTTGGGCCTCCCGGTCCAGGCCGCCGGGGAACCCACGACCATCCACGTCGTGGTCCACGACGACCCTGCCCCCTGCCCCCAAGACACGGCACCCTGCTTCGAGATTGAGGGCTGGAGCCTGGTCAGCGAGGAGGACGAGCTGGAGGTCATCTTCGAGAACAACGCCTCCCGTGCCCACACCCTGGTCATCGTGCCCTGGGACCTCTCCTCCGATGAGCCCGGTGACACGGGCACCGATGACGCCTTCGTCGAGCTTGGCCCGATCGAACCCGGCCAGAGCCAGCAACGGGTGGTGACGGTGCCGGGCGGGACCGAGGCGGCCTATCTCTTCTGCCACCTGGATGACCACGAGGAGGAGGGCCTCAACGAGACCCGGAACGTCTACCCGGCCGGGGCCGTCGAGGAGGGCCAGCACGCCGGCCCCGGCTTGGGTGACCCCTCGTCGGTCCCGGTCGGCGGCCTGTGGGTCCTGATCTTGGTCCTGATCACGACCCTTGGCCTGGCCCCTCCCCGGCCCGGAGCCTGAACCGCGACGTCGCCGGGCAGACCGCTTCGACCATCGAGCGCATCCCCGGTCCTCCTCAAGACGTGAGCTCTGGGAACTGGGCGATGAACCGACGGTTGGGCGATGGCCGGGCCTCCAGGTGGACACCGCGGACCATCGTGTAGTAGCGACGCCGACCTTCCTTGTAGGAGGCCACGATGCCAGCCTCCTCGAGGGCCCCCAGGTGGTGGGTGGCGCTCTTGCCGTCCATGCCGACGATCTCCATGAGCTCGGAGACGTACATGTCCCGGCGGGAGAGCTCCCGGAGGATCGAGAGCCTGGCCTTGGAACCGAGCAGCCCAAGCACATCCATAGAGAGGATATTACAAAGAAACTTCATCTGTTTTGGGGTGGAGTGAGGGGTACCATGACCGACGTGGACCTACCCCAAGACGAGGAACCTTCGACCAAGACCATCACGGACGGCTACTTCGAGGAAGAGCTCCACATCGACGCCCGCAGCGCCGGCGAGTTCCTCATCAAGCTCGGCGAGCAGCTCAAGGCGGGCGACGAGGTGACGATCACGGGCGACGGATGGCGGATCCCCTTCGCGTTCAGCGACCACGTGGAGCTCGAGATCGAGTTCGAGGGCAGCGAGCCCGAGCTGGAGATCGAGATCGAGCTGACCGGCCGGCAAGGGAGCGACCAGCCGCCACAGGTCCAGTAGGGACCACCGGCCCCATCCATCGGCTTCAAGTGGCCGGTACCCGTGGCTGCAGCCATGACCCCTCCAGTGACCACCCTGACCTTCCTGGGCACCGGCGGCGGCCACGCCGGAATGGTCGGCCAGGGCCGAGCGACCGGGGGCCTCTACCTCGAGGATGGCGCCTCTCGGCTCCACCTCGACCCCGGGCCCGGCGCCATCGTCCAGATGCACCGGGCCGAGCTTGACCCGACCGACACCACCGGCGTCCTGGTCACCCACAACCACCTGGACCACTGCAACGACGCCAGCCTCGCCGTGGAGGGCATGAGCCAGGGCCGCACCAAGCAACGCGGCTACCTCGTCGGCGCCGAGAGCGTGCTCGAGGGCACCGACGACCGCCCGCCCGTGGTCCCACGGTCCCACCGTGACCTGGCCCTCCACCACGAGACCGCACGACCAGGCCACACCTCCCGGGTCTCCGGGCTGCGGGTCAGCTACCTGGCCACCGACCACGACGACCCGACCAGCATCGGGTTCCGCATCGACACACGGGCCGGCGTGGTCACCTACTACACCGACACGAGGCCCCGCCAAGACCTCCTGACCCAGCTCGAAGACACCCGTGTGCTCGTCCTCGGGGTCCCCTGTCCCCGCGGCAGCCGCGTGCCCGGGCACCTGAACACCGAGGATGCCCAAACCATCGCTCGACGCGTCGACCCGGAGCTGCTGGTCCTCACACACCTAGGTCCCGAGCTTCTGAAGGCCGGCCCCGATCGGGAGGCCTCCCGGATCCAGGAGGCCACTGGCGTGCCCACCGTGGCGGCCAGGGATCTGACCCGCATCCGGGCCGACCACGACCTGCGCGTCTGCCACCCCGGCCAGGCACCCGGGACCGCCGGGTAGGGAACACCGCAGGCATCGTGGTGGCCCACAAGGACCACCGATCGTACACGTGAAGCGAGGAGGGCCCGGCGTGATCGCGTCGATGCCGATCCAAGCCCCCCTCTGTGCCCATCGACGAGCTAGGGCGCCGTGGCCAGCAAGGCCCTTATACCTCCATCCGGATGGCCGCGTGCCCTGCTTGGCGGGATCATCCCGGCCCCGCAGTGGCTTCTCCGGCGGCGGGGATGCACGGTTGTGCTCAACCGGGTTCCCACCCCGCCGCCCACGCTCACACCTGGTCCAGCAGCCCAGGGCATGGCTCGGGCTGGTCGCCGCGACCGACCTCCTTGTTCCCCGCGCCGCCGAGGCGGGTGACGCGACGTGAGGCTGTGCCCTCGGTGGACGAGACCCCCGGTCGGTGCGCTCGATAGCTTCCCTGTCGCGATGGTCAACCATCCAGGTTGGCTAGGGCTTGACCCAGCGCCACCACATCGTCGCGCCCGTCCTCCTCGTTCTCGAGGGCTTGCCACCACCCCTCGGGCACGGCCTGGACCCCATGCAAGGCCCCGGATAGGGCACCGGTCATGGCCCCGATGGTGTCGGTGTCGCCACCCAGTGAGACCGCGTAGACCACCGCCCCCGCGAAGGACCGGGGGTTGGCCAGGAAGGCGTACAGGGCCGCCGGCACCGACCGGTGGGCCCGGCTGTCGTTGCCCAACCGATCTGCCACCTCCCCTGGAGGCTGGGGCTGGGCGCCCTTGGCCAGGAGGTCTCGCACCGCCGACAGCTGGGGCCCCCAGACGTGATCATGGTCCTCGGACAGGCCGGTGCCCACCCGTCCCACCACACCGGTGGGTTCCAGCGTGCCCGGGCCTGGCGTGTGCAGAGCCATCTGGATCCCGCGGGCCTGCAACCGGGCGCCCTCGACCCCGAGCGGGTGAGCGTGCGTGACCCTGGTGGCCCGAGCCACGGCCTCGTCCAACCGGTCGCGATCGTGATGGTAGACGACCGCCACGCTGGCCACGCGCATGGCCCCACCGTTCCCGTAGGACCCCTGGCCCTCGAAGACCCGCTGGGCGGCCTTGGGCACCGGGACCCCCGCATCCAGGTGACCAAGCACGGTGCGGGTCCCACCACCGTAGCCACGGTCGGGGTCGTAGTGCTCCACGAAGGCCCGGGCGAGAGCCTCCTCGTCCAGGCCCCCGCACTGGACCAGCGAGCGTCCAGCAGCGGTCATCATCTGGGTATCGTCCGTGTACGTACCTGGCCCCAAGCGGGCCTCCAACATCTCGTCGACACGACCGTGGACCTCCTCGATCCTCTCAGGCGGCCAACCCTCCACGGGCATGCCTAGGGCATCGCCCACGAAGGTGCCGATCAAGGCACCGGTGCACCGGTCCTCCAACGAACCTGCCGGGGGCCTTGCCATCCCCGAGGGAACCCAGCGTAGCGGCTAAGCCTTTTGGGAGCGATCCGGCCACCCACCCAAGCCGGCTCCAGTCTCGGTGCAACCCCCGACCTGTTTTACCCGTAGACCG
>CAZBKU010000243.1:0-4493 GCA_964492585.1 uncultured Thermoplasmatales archaeon
GGGTTCCAGGTGCCCGTGACCCTCACCGCTGAGCCGGAGCACCTGGCAAGCGCACCGGTCGAGCTTTCCATGACCAGCGAGCTTGTGGGAAGCCCGCTCGGGTTCGAGGAGACCCACGCTCTGGAGGCCGACGGAGACCCGGTCGAGATCCGATGGACCGCCCGGCATGGTCCCGGCACCTACACGGTGGACGCCCTCCTGGATGGGCCCCTGACCGAGACCTGGAACACGAGCCTGGAGCTCGAGGTCCCAGAGCCCCCCACCAACGCCACGTTGGATCTGAACGTGACCGTCGAGGGGCCAGGCGCCCAGGTGACCCTGACCGGCGACAGCGTGAACGACGACGGCAAGAACAAACGGCCCGGCGATGAGCTGATCACCCGCCTGATCGCCGAGCGCGCCGACAGCGTGGACATCTCCGTCCTCCGCCCGGTGGGCAACGTCACGGTCCTGTTGGCCAACCAGGCCCTCCCGGTCGAACCGGACGGCAGCGTCGAGCATCGGTTCAGCCACCCCGTCCTCCCGGCGGGCCCCCTGATCGTCCAAGCCCAGGCCGGGGACGCCAGCGTGGCCCGGACCGCACAGATCCGCGACACGTCCACGGACGCCCAGGTGACCGGCCCTGCCGATCTCCTCGGGGACGGTCGCCCGTTGGAGCTGACCGGCCGGATCCTGGACGATAACCTCGGCTCCACCGACCTGGATCCGGGCCCGGTCTGGGGCCTGCCGGACATCACCTGGAGGGTCCTCAAGGGCAGCCAGACGACCGATGGTTGGAACGTGAGCTTGGGCGCGTTCTCCGGGGGATCAGAGGGCACGGCCGAGCTCTCCCGTCTCTCCTGGCCCGACGGGGCCCCCTGGGCGTCGGTGACCGACGGTGCCGCCGAGCTGGCGATCATCCTGGTCCCTCCACCCGACGTCGACCCAGGGACCTACCGGTTGTCCGTTTACGATCCCGACAAGGAGAGGATCGGTGGTCAGACGTTCGAGGTCCTCCCGCCTCCTTCGATCGGGCTCACCGGCGATCCCCCGATCCCCCTGGAGGGCTGGCCGGTCAACCTGACCGTGGACGGTCCGCTCGACGGGCTGGCCGTGGACCTGACGGTCACCGCCGACGGTCACCCTGTGGACAACCGGACGCTCGACGGATCGGCCGCGCCCAACCTCCACCTTCCCGACCCCGTGCCCGTCGGGACGCCGGTGGCCGTGGAGGCCTGGGCCACGTGGCCGGGCCGGCCGCCGGCCGACCAGCCCGATGCCCGGTTGGAGGCCACCGTCCCGGCCCTCGAGCCCCGCATCGAGGCGTGGACGAGCCTGGATGGCAGACCCTTGCCGAGCCCGCTTGCGGTCCACCCGGCCGGCGAGCACACCGTCGAGATCCATCCCAAGGCCGTGGATCCCAACGGGGAGCCGGTCGACCTGACCGCTCGGGCCCTGGCTCCCGGCGGCCAGGCCGCGTCCTGGGAGATCGCCGTGGAGGGGACCGTGACCGTCGAGGTCGCCGCCGATCCGCCGCCGGGCCGGTACACCGTGGAGCTGGTCGCCCGGACACCGACCGACGAGCCGGTGGTCCATCCGGTCGCCATCGACGTCGCACCGGTCACCCGGCTGGCCGTGGATGGGCCCGATGCCATCGGCCTGGCGACCGGGACGCCTGGCGTGCTCGCGGTGAACGTCACCAACACCGGGACCAGCACCTTCCAAGGGCTCGTGGCCGACCTGCGAGGCCCATCCGACCTGGCCGGCGCCATCGGGCTTCCAGGCGAGCAAGCGGTCGCCTTCGGGGAGACCGTGCCGGTGACCCTCGAGCCGGGAGGGTCCAGCCAGCTCGAGCTGTCGCTGGACGCCAGCCAGGTCGAGCACGGCAGCTACGAGGCCCGGCTCACCGTGGCCGGGGTGATCCCGTGACCCGAAGCGTGGCTGCCGGTGTGCTCCTCGCCGTCCTGGTCGCCACGCTTGCGGGCCCCACGGTCCAAGGCCTCGCGCTGGTGGAGGACACCGAGACCGGGGACCACCGGGAGATCCGGGTGGCCCTGGACCGGGGCGAGCTTGAGGCCAAGGCCTTGTCCGGGCAGCCCAAGGTCGACGACGGCGAGGTACCGGCCACCTGGATCCGGGTCGGTGACGAGCCACGCCCTTGGCAAGGGTTCGAGCAGACGGTCGTGCTCAAGCTCGAAGGGACAGGCCGTCTGATGCTGGCCGACGAGGCCAGTGGCCTGGTGATCGAGTTCAACACGACCGACCGAAGCGACGGGGATCCCCCGGGTCACGACCACGGGGACGGGGCCGATCCCGCTGGCGGTCCTTCAGCCGGCCAAGGGACGGTCAACGGGACCGCGGCCCCGGGTAGCCCGGCGTCCGAGGCTACCGAGGGCCAGAGCCTGACAGAGATCCCGGGGATGGCGATGCCGGCATCCACCTCGCCCGAGGCCCAGGAGACCGAGAAGGGAGGTTCGGTGGACTGGCTCTTGGTGGCCCTGGTGGTGGGGCTCGGCCTGGTCGCTGTGGCCCCGGCGATGGCCGGCCCCATCAAGCGTCGGCTCTGGCAGCTGGGCTCGGTCCTCCGGAGGATCCGGCGTCGTCACCAGCGGCAGGGGCCCCGAAAACCCTAAACGGTCGTAAGATCGATGGCTGCCCGGAGGCGAGCCGTTGACAGCGACCCGAGCACAAGCCATCACGTTCAGCATCGTCCTGGTCCTGGCAGCGCTCCCGTTCACGCTGGCATCGGCCGCCCAGGACATCGAGGACGCCGACGCGATCGGGACCGCCGGCACGGCCATCGCCGGTGTGACCGGGCCCGTGGACGAGATCGTGGCGCCGACCAGCGGGGCCCCGACCTTCCTTCTCCAGGGCGACGATCTCCGGGTCGAGCTCGCCAGCGACGCCGAACCCACGTACACGGTCAGCCAGGTGACCCTGGTCCCCTCCTACGGTGACGGGCCAGAGGTGACCCTCCTGGTCAGCCAACACCCGGTCGAGCCGAGCGAGGTCTGGGAGGGGCCGTATGCCCGCGACGTCATCCCCTTGACCGGGACGATCCCCCAGCAGGCCGCACCGGGCCTGTACGACATCGAGGTGGAGCACGTCGACGACGAGGCCCGCCGTGCCGTCCAGATCTACGAGATGTGGCCCGAGGAGCCCCGGATCGTCCTGGTGGCCGACACCCAGACCGGCGACCCCAGGGCCATGGAGGACGGGTTCCACGAGAGCACCGGCATCCATCCCTTGTCCCCGCACGAGACCCGGCCCGACGACCTGGTCCTGCCGCCGGACCCCCACCCCTTCAACAACGCCACCGAGCAGACCCTGGGCATCGACGTGCTCAACGTCGAGCTCGAGCCCGGGGACCGCTGGTGGGCCTACCGGGCGGCCATCCACCGGATCAACGCCATGGACCCGGCCCCCGACATGGTGCTGTTCTCCGGGGATCTGACCTTCGGCCAGTTGGTACCCGGCAGCTACCACGCCGAGTACGAGGAGGCCTGGACCCTGCTCAACGGCGGCACGGCCGCCGACGGGACCACCTACGAGGGCTTCCACGTACCCACGCTCCTCTCGCCGGGCAACCACGATGCCTACGCTGCCAACGGCGAGGACGGGTTCGCCTTCTGGGAGGCCTACTTCGGACCCTTCGTGACCTCGTTCGGCAACGTGACCCTGGCCTCGATCAACACGTACGACTGGAGCGAGCTGGACCGCATGGGCGTCGCCTACGCGGTCAGCGCGTGGGGCGGCCAGATCCGCGAAGAGCAGCTGAAGTGGCTGCGCACCGAGCTATGTGAGGCCACCGGCGGCACGGTCGAGACCGACCATGACGCCATCGCCGACGTCGGTTGCGTTGGCGGAGGCGATGGACGCGTGGTCACCTTCAGCCACCACTCGCCCTCCTGGATCCAGGACCCGTGGCAGGAGCAGTACGATGGCGCCTACCAGCAGTGCCCCTGCCAGGGGACCCCGGTCCTCGAGCAGGCCGGGCGCGGGATCGTCACGTTCACCACCACCGACCAAGCCTGGAGCGGTGATGGCCGTCTCGAGCTACGCGACACCTTGCGCGAGTTCGACGTCGACCTCCACGCCGCCGGGCACACCCACCGGGACCGGATCGCTCGGGACATCGGAGATGGTACGATCGTCGAGACCCCCCAGCTGGACCGCGAGGAGCTGGACGTCCGGGAGCTGCACGTCGTCCAAGAGGACGGTTCCGCCGAGACCATCGGGTTCGAGGACGGCAAGCAGTTGTTCCACGAGGGTACCGGTCCCTTGTACGTGGAGACGACGACCACGGCCAGCGGCACCGATGAGTACTGGGGCTACAAGCCTGTGATCTGGCACACCGGCCCCGCGGACATGCCGGCCGACGCCCTGGGCATCCCACCCTTCGAGATGGGGTACCCCGTGACCCAGGACCTCCTGGACCAGATCGCCGGGGACCCGGACCGTTGGAACCCTCAGCACGCCGAGCTGGGGCTGTTCAGCACGCCGACGTTCCTGCC
>CAZBKU010000244.1:0-4462 GCA_964492585.1 uncultured Thermoplasmatales archaeon
GGTCGGCCGGTGCTCGTGGTGCCCGTCGACGGTCGCGAGCACCTGACAGATGCGCCGGACGAGGTGGATCTCTCCACGGTCCCGGGTGTCTCGGCCGAGCAGGCGATCCTCTACACCCGGACCCAGCGGACCCCCTACGTGAAGATCCTGGGACGCGTGCTGGGCGAGGGGGAACCGTTGACCTGCCTGGCCGCCGCGGCTCTCCACATCGTGGTGAACAACGGCGTGCGGGCCACCTACCCCCGGACCCGGATCGTCGGCGAGCTCGTCGGCCACGGCGATGACCACGCGGAGATGACCGTCGAGGCCGAGAAAGCAGGTCACACCCCCAAGCTCAAGCGCGTGTTCGTCGGCGGGAAGATCACCCCGGCCTAACCCGCCTGACCGGTGGCGCGGCACGCTCTCGTCTGGCCCAGATAGCCGCTCCCGCTGATAGCATGGGCCACCCTCGGCCGAAGCGCGACAACAAGATTAAGAACAGCTTGCTCGTTCGGCCGGCTCCCTGCGGGCGTGCTCTAGTGGTAGGACAGGAGCTTCCCAAGCTTCTAGCCCGGGTTCAAATCCCGGCGCCCGCACTTCTGACCGCTCCCGTTGCCCGAGTCAGAAGTGCGGGCGCCGGGAGCGTACGAACGTCCCACGCCTCTGAGCCTGAGGAATCGGGCGTGGGGCGGTCGTACTGATCTGGAGGTCAGGTGAGCGACCCCCAACGGGTGGAGCGAACCTGATCTCCACAGCACTTATCCCTCCCATGCTCCAGCGTTGCAGACGATCGGGTTCGAACCTCGGTTCATCGGCAGACTAGATACCACCGAGATCTGTCTGCCGAGAGGACGGGCCACGCCCGTCCGAAAATCCCGGCGCCCGCATGAGCTCCTCCTTCCAGCGATGCTCAGAGGAGGAGCTCATGCAAGGCCGAACGATCGCGCTGCACCCCTGGACCACCTAGCGCGAGCGTTCGGGCGACGCCAGAGGGGGCAAGGGTGACCCCGGGGGGCGGAACCCGCCGCCACCTCTGATCGGATCACTCGCAGGATGCGCCAGCCCCGCCGGGGGCCTGCCGGCGCCACGGCCGGTGGACCGCTTGGCCTCTGCGTCCAAGGGGCGTCCATCCAGCCTGGACCGACAAGGGACCAAGACCCATCGGCGAGCACATCCATGCGATGACCGCCGTCCGCTACGGGCCCGGCGAGGCCAGTCTTCGGGATCCGAGGGCCTGTTGTCCGCGCCCGACGACACCCCCTTGCACAGCCACTCTTCCCCTATGGAGCCAAGAGACCAGGAGCGTGGATGTGGCGTGATGGTCGGACGATCGTGCGACAGCGTCCCAACGACACCGACGCGTCCCCGGGACGGCGGCATGTCGGACGTCATCGGGACCCTGATGATGGTCTCGATCACCATCGTGATGGCCGTCGGGTTCCAAGCCTACATCTCAGGTGCCACGCCCGCCGCCCAGGAGCGCACGTTCGTGGATCTCAGCGGCCGCGTGATGGAGGGCGCCGACGGGTGGGGATCCGGGGACGAGGTTTTGCGGTTGACCCACAACGGGGGCGACCCGCTGCAGAAGAACTCGACATCGATCAGGATCACCGTGGGCACGACGACGCTGGTCTACACGGGCGGGGACCTTGGGAGCAGCTTCACCGACGGGACCCTCACGATCGGCGAACGCTGGGGAAGCCCGAGCGGGGATCTCACCGTCGCCTACGGTGAGACGGCCTTCGTCGAGGTCGTCATCCGAGGTCAGACCCAAGAGGTGGTCGCCAGCCTCGAGCTGGAGGCCCAGGGGTCGAGCCCATGACAGACGGACGGCCCCGGTCTGGCCTGGTCGGGGACCAGGGCATCTCGGTCATCCTCGGCGCTATGATGTTGACCGGGGTCCTGCTGTCGAGCTACGTCGTCTACCAGGTGTCGGTGGTCCCGAACATGGAGACCGCCAAGCACGTCGGCCACATGCGAGAGGTCGGTAGCCAGCTGTCCCGGGTGGCTGCCGGCCTGGAGACCCAGCTCGACAACGCGTCGGGCTCGGCCGAGGTCTACCCCGTCACCCTGGGCCGGGACGGCACAGGCCTGCTCGTGACCGCGCCGGTCTCCGGGACGTTATCCCACCAGCCCGGCGACCTCAGCGCCGCGCTGACCGTGGACAGGCTCCGGCTGCAACAGCTCAACGGCTCGGAGGTCGGAGGCACCACGGAGAGCTGGCAGACCGTCACCGACGAGACCTTGACCGACGTGCTCCGGGTGACCTCGTTCCGTCTCAAGATCTCCGAGGTCTCCAGCGACCACGCCGGCGAGGACGTCACCGTGACCCTCACAGATCGCCACGGGCAGGCGGCGGGCGACCTCCGGGTCAACGTGACCGACAGCAACGGGAAGGGTCAGGGCGGTGCCAACGGCGCCTACGAGGTCTGGTTGCGGGTCCGGGACGCCGACCACGACATCCTTTACGACCAACCGATCCACACCTCGAGCGGGCCCGACTCGGCCCAGAACGGACCCGTCTCACCCTTCTGGATCGACCTCCTGCGGCCCGAGTACCGGTTCGACCGGGTCCTGGATAGCGCGGACACGCCCATGGAGATCGCGCTGGTCCCCGGCGGGCTCGAGGCCGACTACGCGGTCACCTACGAGAAGACCGGGGACAACGGCGGGTCCATCGTCGTCGGCGGTGGAGGCAAGGAGATCACAGACCTCCAGCGGACCTACCAGGGCGGTGAGCTGGCCTACCGTTCCTCCGCCCAGGCCCTTGGCGGTCAAGAGCTGGTCATCGAGCATGGGGCCTTGATCCTGACCCAGGGGGATGGTGCCGTCTTGAAGGCCTCACCCCCCTTCCAGGCCTCGATGATCGGTGACCACCTCAGCCTGATGCTTGGCCTCCCCATGCTCAGCGGTAGCGGTGGCGCGCTCACCGGGGCGGGGACCGGCACCCTCCAGGTCCACCCTCAGGTCGCCAGCCACCTCCACGGTGAGGCCAACGAGATGAGCCTCAACTTGACCACGGGTCTCCCGGACGTCTGGCACAGGGTCTGGCAGGACGAGCTGGACGACGCGGGTCTCGATGAAGGGACCGGCTACACGATCGCCACCGGGTCAAGCTGGGCCAACCTGACCGTCTATGGCCAGACCGACCCGACCCCTGGATCGGCGACCTACGACATCTCCTTGGACGTGCGACAGGCGGCGCTAAGCGTCCGTCTGGACGGATGACCTGTGGTGGGGCGGTCACCGATTGGCCATCGGCGCCGGCTCGTCGTGGGCCTCTGCCAGATCTTCGGCCTCATCGTTGGGACCGCCGAGGTAGGCCATCGCCCACGCGGGCAGCACGAAGACCGACAGGACCCCGGCCACGACCCAGGCGACCCAGAAGAACGTGCCCGGTGCCGTCTGCGTGGCCACGACGGTGGCGAACAGGAGGCCGAGCAGCATGGCGGCCTCGGCGAACGCCCAGAGGATGAAGTTGTGCTCCAAACGGTCGAGCAACCGCCACGCTCGGCCGTGCTCCTCGGCCTCTTCGGACTGGAACGACTGTGAGATCTGGCCCATAGCGACACCTTGGCCCATGCTAGGGCTTGTCACTATACTGTGTGCGCTGCGGTGATAAAGCCTCCCCCGGAAGCTGAAGGGTCAGGGCGGCCCGGGTGGGTGGTCGGTGGGCCCTTGGCGGCCGGCGGGGGGTTCCCCGGGGGACCGAAGCCGGCGGATCCGCCGGTAGATCGTGTAGCCGATCAGCAGGACCGAGGGCGTGGCCATCACGTAGGCCATCACCAGGGACCGGTCCTCCCTGTCCGAGTAGCGCATCTGGACGGACACCTCGGTGACCTGCTCGCTCCTCGGCTGGGAGTCGTTGTACGGCATCCGGGAAGCGATCAACAGGGCGGTCCGGTTCTCGCCGTCTGCCACGAAGGTGAAGTTGTGGTGGCCGGTGATGTTGAACGCGGTGTAGGTCTGGTTGTAGGCCACCCGATCGCTCATGTTGAACCCATAGGTGGATCCGTTGAGCGCCCGCAGGGTCAGGTTCTCCATGTCCATCACGTAGACATCGATGGGGCCCCCCTCCACCACGGTGACGTTGACGGTGATGTTCTCCCCCTTGGCGCCAGGCTCGATGAAGTCAGGGGCCATCTCCCCGGGTGCCAGGCGGAACTTGGGCGACGGGAGCTCCCGCTCGACCTCCGTGGGCTGGTAGTAGGCTGCCGCGAACATGGCCCCGAACACGGCGAAACCGAGCAAGGCCACGGTGATCCTGAGCATCGCCTGGCCCCGGTGTAGACGCTCGCGCGTATCAACGTTGCGACCAGCCCATGGGCTCTACAAGCCCACGCCGGGCACCTGACAGCTTGCTGGATGACCCGCCCGGAGACCGCCCCGTCCAGTCCGAGAAGCTAAGAAGGTCGTCTGGCTGTGGACGGTGCGTGGTCCTGCCAGGGATCGGCTCCATCGGGTTCGCCCTGTTGCTGGGATC
>CAZBKU010000245.1:0-4455 GCA_964492585.1 uncultured Thermoplasmatales archaeon
CGGAAGGTCTCGATCTTGATCTCCTCGGAGAGGGGCATGCCGTCGTCGGTGAGGGTGATCTTGTCGAGGACCTCGCGTCGGAACACCCACATGCCGCTCTGGGAGTCCTTGAACCCGGTGCCGAAGAGGACCTTGCAGGTGGTGCTCAGCACCCAGTTGCCCAAGCGGTGCTTGGGACCCATGGCGCCCTCCTCCATCTCGGCGAACCGGTCGGTGGTGATGAAGTCCAGGTCGTCGGCATCAAGCCGGTCGATCAGGTCGGGGGTGAGCTCGAACGGGTAGGTGCCGTCGGCGTCGCCGGTGACCAGGATGTCGCCCTTGGCTCGCGCGAAACCCGTCTTGTAAGCGCGACCGTACCCTTTGCGGGGTTCGATGACGATCGTAGCACCCCAGGCTTCGGCGAGCTCGCGGGTCTTGTCGGTGGACTCGCCGTCGACGATGACCACCTCGACCTCGTAGCCATCCTCCTCGAGAGCTTGGACGGGGATGCTGTCGAGGGTGGGCTGGATGGCCTCCTCCTCGTTGAGCGTCGGAATCACGAAGCTGACGGACGCGGCCACAGAGGTCCGAGGAAGCCCTCCTTCTTAAGCGCTTCTTCCACGATCCCCGGGTTGTCGGTCCCAGGGACCCTCAGGCACGCTCGTCGCCGCGGGAGGCCTCCCAGGCACCCGCTTGGATCTTGGCCAGCAGATAGCCGGTGGCCGCCACGGACATGCGGGCCAGACCCCAGAAGTGGAACTGGGTGTCCAGCATCCGCCGGAACGAGTAGTCCCGCCACAGGCGACCATGCTTCCAGGTCAGTTGCTTGCGACCGTACCCGTTCCAGAAGGCCTGCTTGAAGAAGCCCGTGAAGGAGTCCCGGGCGCGATGGTAGACGACCGCATCGGGTCGATGGGCGATGCCTGCG
This sequence comes from uncultured Thermoplasmatales archaeon, assembly GCA_964492585.1. GTDB lineage: Archaea > Thermoplasmatota > SW-10-69-26 > SW-10-69-26 > SW-10-69-26 > CAYXGD01. Next base: position 908 of record CAZBKU010000245.1, read on the forward strand.
CCGGCCTCCACGGCCCGGTAGTTGAGGTCGATGTCTTCGGCTGTGATGAACCGGTCGTCGAAGCCACCGATCTCCTCGAACAGCGCCCGGTCGTAGGCCAGGTTGCACGAGGGGAAGGTCACGTCGTAGCCCTTGTGCTCCAGCTCGACCCGTTGGAGGTTCTCGAAGGCCCAGTACCCGATGTCGATGGTGCGGCCGGCCACGATCCGGGCGTCCTGGTACCCGTCGCGCAGGTGCCGGGCCCAGAAGGGGTTGGCGATGCAGTCGCCATCGATGAACGCGACCAGATCCGAGTCGCTGTGCTCGACGGCGTAGTTCCGGCAATGCCCGCGCTCGCCGGGTTCTTGGTGGATCTGGAGCCCGTCCCACGTGGCCGCGTACTCCTCCAGGATCCTCCAGGTCCCGTCGCTGGATCCGGCGTCGACCACCACGGCCTCAAGGGGGCCCTCTTGGGCCTGCAGCGAGTCCAGGAGATCGTGGATGTTCTTGGCCTCGTTGTAGACCGTCACCACGGCCGCGATGGAGGGCTCGACCACAGGCGCCCAGGCCACGTGCCCGAGAAAGGCCTTGTGGTCGGCGGTTCCAAGCGTGAGGTCCTACTCGTCCTCATCCTCCTCTGGCTGGGGTCGTCGGGTCTCCTCTTGCAGGAAGGCCAGCCATTGGCTGGGGTGCATGAGCCGCCACAGGCGTCGGATGTCTTCCTTGTGGAGCTCGCCGACGATCAGGCCGAACACCAGGAAGACCGCCGGTGACAAGAGACCCACGAGGACGAGGTGGAAGAACCGGAAGGCCAAGGGGTCGATGAGCAGCGAGATGCCGTAGAGCACGCCGCACGTCCCGAGGAACATGATCGCCTGCCTGGCCATGTTCGGGTACAGGGGCGCCAGCTCGACCCCGGCGTAGGTCTTGGCCGCCTTCAGCACGGTCCCGAACCCGACGAACTGGCCGATGGTCAGGGCTAGGGCCATGCCGGGGGCCTTGCGGCCGAGCAGCGGCACGCCGAAGAGCGAGGGGGCCACGAAGACGATCCCCAGGACGACGGTGGCGACCATGGAGTAGGTCGCTGCCTTGGTGACCTCGGCTGGGCGGTCCACACCCCCCAGTTTGCTGCTGACCAGTTGGCGGAAGGCCTTGACGTAGAACCCGGCAGCCATGATCGCCATGACCGGGGCAGCTGGTAGGAACCGGTCGGAGAGCAGGACGTGGACGATGGCCTCGGGGAGGACCACGGTCACCGCGACGATGGGGAGCAGGAGCAGGGAGGTGGCCCGGAGCATCCGGAGCACGACCTGCGGTGCGGTCCGGCCGCTGGCATGGAGGCTGGAGAAGACAGGGAACAGCGAGGTCGCCAGGGCGCCGGCGACGGCGGGCAGGAACTGGATGTACCGGTTGGGCGCGAAGAAGTAGCTGACATCCCGGGAGCTCCAGAACAGCTGTAGCAGGACCGCGCCGATGTTGGTGCCGATCATCGTCACCGTCGCCGTCAGCATCGTCTGTAGACCGTAGCTGGCGTAGCTCTTGGCCAGGGTCCAGGACGGTCGGCCGAAGGGTTGGCCGACCAGGAGGATCAAGGCGACAAGGGCCAGGGCCGCGGCGCCGATCACGTAGGCGCCGGCCAGCCCGATGGCATCCTGGGTCCCAGGGAACAAGGGGGCCAAGCCGAAGAACGCCACGTAAACCGTCGCGGCCCCTTTGATGATGTGCTCGGTGCTCAGGATGATCTGGCCGAGGATGATGTTCTGCTGGCCCTCGAACGTCCGGCGGACGTACTCCCCGATGGAGTTGAGCACCTGGTAGACGAGGAGGAGCTCGATGGCTCGGATGTGCAGGTCCGACTGGAACCCGCGGCCGAGGACGTCGGTCCAGACGAAGACGCTGCCGAGGACCAACAGGATCATCGAGCCGGTGGAGACCAGGTTGAGCACCAGGTAGGTCCCGTTGCACCGGGCCAGGTCGCGACCCTCGGAGACGCGCTTGACGTGCGCGTCGTCGAAGGCTCGCTGGATGGCCAGGAACATCCCCACGAAGCTCAGAGCGAACCCGACGATCCCGAGGTGGAGGTCGGCGTCAGGCATCTGGCGGGCGACGAAGAACATGCCCACCGCGCCGGTGACCGCGCCCAGGACCCGTTGCGTGAACGCGAAGGCCGCGTTCCTCAGGTTCCTGGACATCCGGTCCGATGACCGCGCACCCCGTGTTTGAACGTTTTGACCTGGTCTCCGGAACGTCCTGGGACCCACCCATGCCCTGACGAAACATTGAAACACGAGATGGAGGTTCCCGGCATCGCTTGGGGTGACCCCGTGGAATTGTCGGATGTGAAAGGCGTCGGTCCGTCGGCCGCCAGGAAGCTCCGTCAGGCCGGGGTCACCGCGGTCCAGGATCTGGCCGAGCTCGATCTACGCAAGCAAACCATCGACGGTCTCTCCTCCGAGAACCTCGCTAACCTCCGGGAGAACGCCCAGCGGTTCTTGCGTGCCCAAGAGGCCAACGACCTGACGCTTGTCGAGGGCCTTGGCCCCAGGGCGCGCCGTAAGCTCGAGGCCGCCGGCGTCGAGAGCATCGAGGACCTGGCCCAGCTCGACCTCCGGAAGACCGAGGTCCAAGGCTTGTCCACCGAGCACCTGCAGAAGCTCAAGCGCAACGCCCGGTACCTCGTCAAGTGAGCCGGCCGCGTTTCTACGAGCTTGCCTCGGCTAACCTTATCCCAGGGTCTCCGCATGGTCGCCCATGGAGTTCCAGCTGACCGAGGAACAGAAGCAGATCGCCAAGGGCGCCCATCAGCTCGCCGAGAAGGAGTTCCCGAAGTACGCCGAGGCGTGCGACGCCGAGGAGGCCTGGCCTCGCGAGCTCTTCGACACGCTGGCCCAGCAGGGGTTCATCGGGGTGACGATCCCGTCGGCGTACGGCGGCCCCGGTCTCGGGAACCTCGAGAACGCTCTCGTGATGGAGCAGTTCTCCCGCGTCGACGGGGGCCTGGGCGTGGCCATGGGTGCCTCGACCTTCGGCAGCGAGATGCTGCGAGCCATCGGCACCGAGGAGCAGGCCGAGACGTGGCTGCCCAAGCTGGCCAGCGGTGAGGCGATCAGCGGGGCGGCCATCAGCGAGGCCAACGCCGGCAGCGACGTCGCCGGCGCCAGCTGCAAGGCCGAGAAGGACGGCGACGAGTGGGTGCTCAACGGTCAGAAGTACTGGATCACGAACGCCACCATCAGCGATTTCCTCGTGGTCCTGGCCGAGACCGACCCCGAGGCCGACAGCCGGCATGCCCGCCACTCGATCTTCCTGGTCGAGAACGAGCGCGACGGCGTGACCGCCAACAAGATCACCGGCAAGCTGGGCATCCGGGCCTCGCCGACGGCCGAGGTCGTCCTCGACGACGTGCGCGTGCCCGAGGAGAACATGCTCGGTGACCGTGGCATGGGCTTCAAGTACGTCATGCGGTTCTTCAACGAGACCCGGATCATGGTGGCCGCCCAGGGTGTCGGCATCGCTCAGGGCGCCCTGGATCGGGCCATCGACTACAGCGGGCAGCGCGAACAGTTCGG
>CAZBKU010000246.1:0-4416 GCA_964492585.1 uncultured Thermoplasmatales archaeon
CGAGCCCTGCCGACCGGTGGCCACCGAGCCCAGCGAGCTCGGTGTCGAGCCGGGGGGTGAGGCCACCCTTCCCCGCAATGCTTATGTTGGGGGGCCCGTTAGCAGGTTTCCCTTCGAGCGGTGACCCTATGGCCAAGAGCGCGTATCGTTACATGTCAGAGCTTTGGAAGCGCCCCAAGGACGGGGAGATGCGCGAGCTCATCCACCAGCGCCTGATCAAGTGGCGACGCCAGCCCGTCGTCAACCGTGTCGAGCGCCCCACGCGCCCCGACCGGGCCCGTCAGGCCGGTTACAAGGCCAAGCAGGGCGTCATCGTCGCTCGGACCCGCGTCCGCCGCGGTGGTCTCCGCAAGGAGCGCCACTCCCGGGGTCGTGTGCCGTCCAAGGCCGGTGTCAACAAGATCACCATGGGCAAGTCCACCCAGCGGATCGCTGAGGAACGGACGAGCAAGAAGTTCCCCAACCTCGAGGTCCTCAACTCCTACAAGGTGACCGACGACGGTCGCCACCACTACTACGAGGTCATCCTGCTGGACCCGGAGCACCCGGCCATCCAGAACGATCCCGAGCTCGGATGGATCGCGGAGCCCGGCCACAAGGACCGCGCTCAGCGCGGCCTGACCGCTGCCGGCAAGAAGGGCCGCGGTCTCAACAAGAAGGGGAAGGGCGCCGAGAAGATCCGCCCGAGCATCCGGTCCAACGACAGCAAAGGCAAGTAGACGCCTGACGGCGTCCACCCATGCGGCCGGCGACCGGCCGCGGTCCTCTCTTCTTCATGGATCCCAGCGATGGCTGGGCCCCATCGTCAAGCAGCTCGTGGAGCATCGAGCAGGCGGGGTCGACCTAGACCTTGTTGACGTCAGGATCAGGCTTGAAGCCGTCGCCGCCCTCGTCGGCCTGGTTGGTCTCCTCCTCGTCCAGCTGCTTGAGGCTTGCACCCAGGTCGCTTGGCTGCTTGCCCAGGGCCACGGTGCCGGCACCAGCGGCTTGAGCCGCCGGGTTGGACTGCAAGGGGACCAGGACCTGTTTCATCGCATCCATGGTCGGGCCAGGGATGTCGTCGGCTTCGGCGTAACCGACCACGGCGTCGGTGCGCTGGAAGAGGGTCTGGGCCAACAGCGAGCCCGACGGGCCAGGGTCACGGCCGCCGACGGTCAGGATGATCTTGCGGGCCAGGTCCACGTCGGCGATGTCCACGGCGTTGCCCGGGTCGTCGACCGGTGCGACGATGATGCGGCGACCGTAGCGCATGCCGACCACGCCGGCCGGGTCGTCGCCGAGCACCGGTGTGACCGCCTCAGAGAGGTCCTCGAGCCCACGGCGGACCTCTTCGGGTAGCGTGCCGGCCTCGGCGGCCTTGAGGATCTCGAAGCGGTCGGGGTCGGGGACGTCGAGGGTCCCTGGGTGCTCGGGCATCAACGCTAGGATGGAGGAGGGGGATTTGAGGCTTTGGGCCAGCGGTCCACCCCACGGAGGGCTACCAGAGGGTCATGTCCTCCCAGGCATCCAAGAACCCGGAGACCAACTCGTCCGGTGGCTCGTAGTGCTCCAAAAGCCTGGCCATCTCGTCGGGTCGGGTGAGGGCGTAGTAGACACGCCGACCGTCAGGGCGGCGTTCCACCAGGTCGGCCTCCTGCAAGCGTTGGAGGTGGTAGTGGGCTGTCGCGCCGGCCACGTCGAGCGCCTCGGCGACCTCGCCGTGGGTGGCTTCCCCGTTGGACAGGAGGTGGATCACGATGTGCAAGGGTTTGGGCCGTCGCAGCATGGCCAGCCGCCGCTTGTCCTCGCGGTTCACCAGGTCGCGGGTGCCGACGCTACCGCCTGCTCGGGGGAAGAACCGCCAGTAGCCGTCCTCTTTGAGGCTCGAGACCAGACCGTCCTTCTCCAACCGGCGCAGATGGTACTTGGCGTGGTTGGTCGGGATCCCGAGCTGCCGGCCGATCTCGCTGAGATGGAGACCCGGGTAGGCCTTGACGTGATCGTAGACCTCCCGCCGGGTCTCCTGGCGTGGCAGCTCTGTGTCGCTGGCCATGAACAGGAGCCCTTGGACCAGGAGACTGGGGACCCGCTCGCTCATGGGTAGGACCCTCCGGCCTGGGGTCCGGGACCGGTGGCCCGTGGCCGCGCGGTCACCTGCCGGGACAAGCGCCGGGGGCCGGGGGGTGAGCCGGCGGCCTGGGTCTCAAACTGCACGGGCATGCCTGACCGCTAGCCCCCAAGGTGCCGGGACCGGGCCGGTAGCACGGGGGGCCCAGGGGCCTGGTCGACCGCTACAGCATGCACCACGATGGACCCCCTCCTGGAGGCCTGGAGCACCCTAGGCTGCCGACGACGGTCCCGTCGGTGTTGCTCGCTCGGGAAGCGCCCTCGGTGGCGGGCGTGGGAACCATCGCGGTCTGGTGGTCCAGGAAGGTGGGGCAACGTGGCTGGATGAAGCTCTTCTGGCTGGCGCTGGTCGTCGGCTGTCGATCGCTTGGAGCGCCGCCGTCTGCAGACGACAGGGGCGACAGGGGCGGTCTGGGTTCCGACAACGCCCACCGTCGCCAACATCACAGCCAAGGGGAGGTTTCCAGCGTGCATGTGCGATGACACTCCGATCGAGCCCGGATCGGACGCCTTTGGAACCACGACCTCGTGCCGATGGGCCGGCGACGTCGAGCCTCCGGATCGACACGGAGCTGGGAGCCCGTCCAGGTCTCACCTGAGCGGCGGCTTGTGGGCTCAAGAGGGTTCTCGCACGATGCTCGAAGGGACGCGATCAGAGGCCCCCAAGGGGACTAGAGAGCGATCACCCCGTCTCGCCGTCCCCAAGGTTCCCGGATCGGCAGACCGGCTGGAAACGCAGGCTGAGCCCGGGTCGAGGAGGAGATGGGAGGCTCAGAGCTCGGGACAGGACCGACGAGCGGGACAGACCCTCGACTCAGGCGGTCGCTGGCTGCCGGGGTCTCCCCGACGCATGGGCAAGCAGGTCCCCCAGGTGAACCCGGTTCTGTCAGGGGACCCCAAGGGTCTTAGAGCGGTCTTCGAGGAGGGACCGCGGGTCGTCTGCACCGATCAGCGAAGAAGATCGATCTCCTCGTCGCTGAGGCGGGCCGAGGCCAGCGTGACGAAGGTACCATCCCGTTGGTCGCCGAAGACCTGGACGTGGGCCAGGAACGTCGAGATGTACCTCGCTGATTCTCGGTACCGTCGACCTGCGACGGTGCAGGAGAACTCACCTGGGAGCGTTGTGAGATCGTCCATGAGCCGCGGTTCGTCGGGCCAACCCTTAGGCGCTTTCTCTCGACGTTCGAAAGGTCTGCCTCCCTGGCCCCGGTCCGCCGGGGATCGATCCAGGTGAGCGGGGCTCCCTTCGACGTGTGTGGGACAACCATCTTGCCTCCCGGGCAGAAGCCCTAGGGCGGTGACCCCGATGGACGAACAACCGACCTTGAAGGTCCGCCCGGAAGGACAGGCGTGGATCGTAGAACCGCACGGCAAGGCCGGCATCAGCAGCCGGCACAAGGACCAGCGAGCAGCGATCCGGGAAGCCCGGTCGCTGGCCGTGGCGTCCTCACCCAGCCACGTGGTCGTCCACGACGACGAGGGCAAGGTGATCTGGTCTGTCGTCTTCTCGGGCAACGAGGTCGCAGGAGACACCGGCCCGGACCTGGCCGATCAGGATGGCAAGCTTCCGGTCCCGACCGGACAGAGCCTGGACGGGCTCGATCCGGCAAGGATGCGAGGTTGAACGGCGTCCGCGAGGCTCTTCTCGGACCGGCAATCCATCGCCGGCCTGCCGCGCCGGTCACGCCTCGGCGGGCAAGCTACGCCCTCGACCAGGCGTAGAAGCCCCGATGCCCAAGACCAGGAGCACGACGCTGAACAGGAGGGCCGCGGGGCGCTCTGGCATGGCGTCCACGTGACCCCTCACCGCTTGAAGCGGGTTCTTCTACGGCCCTCGAAGGGGCATGGCCCGACCATTCGAAACCTGTGCCAAAAGGAGCAAAGGGGTCTGGGGATCACCACGGTGCCGAGGCGTTCCCCATGCCCCCCCAACCTGAACGACCAGCGTGTCCGCACCCTCCCCGGTTGCACGATAAGGGGTGGAAGGACCGATGAGCCACCTTGCTCAGATCGTTCTATCCAGCCGAAGCGTTGGTCAGGTGACCCTGGACGCCGCTCATCGTTTCCTGGCTTGGTTGGGATCGATCACCCTGGGCCTCATGGATCGGATCTCCCTCATGCTCAGCCAAGGGAACCAGGAGATGGCACAGATCCCTGCAAGCAGCCAGCTTGGAGCCCCAGCCATCCTGATGGCTGGTGGCCTGACCACCCTGGCTGTCCTCTTCGCGGTCATGCTCGTCCGCAAGAACCCTACCGCCGCGGACTCTGGCCCTCGGGCCGCCTCCCATCCCGAGCAGACACCCAAGGCTC
>CAZBKU010000247.1:0-4395 GCA_964492585.1 uncultured Thermoplasmatales archaeon
AGGTCTCGCCGGCCGTGTTGGCGTCGGCGGCCGTCTGCCAGCCGGAGACGTAGATCGCGTCGAGCCCGGCCTTGGCCATCTGGACGGCCTGCTGGCCGGTGACCGAGCCAAGGGCCTGGACGTACTCCTCGGCGTTGAGCATGCGCCAGAGCTTCTCGCTGGCCAGCTCGGCGATGGTGTGCTCCACCGGGATCGAGCCGCGCAGGCGGATGACGTCCTCGGCGGTGTAGTCGCGTCGGATGCCCGACCAACGGGGGTCGCGCTCCCACTCCTTGCGCAGGGCCTTGGCTTCCTTGCGGATGCGTTCCTCGATGCTGAGCCCACCGTTACCGTTCGAACCGTTGTGCAGGACCATGTTGGGGATCACCTCGTCGTGAGCGCTAGTCGAGCATCTCCTGGCCTGGGAGGGTCAGGAAGCTGTGGAACTCGTCGTCCAACGCGACCTTGGAGAACAGCGTGCGGGCGCGCTCGAAGATCTGGGCGTCGAACCGGTCGCCGAGCTCGTCGGAGATCCGGTCGATCTCCTCTCCGATCACCTGGCGGACCCGCTCGGCGTCGACCGGCGTGCCGTCCTCCAAGGTGGCGCCGTGCTGGGTCCATTGCCACACCTGGGCGCGGCTGATCTCAGCCGTGGCCGTGTCCTCCATCAGGTTGTCGATGGCGGCAGCCCCCCAGCCGTCGAGCCAGGAGGCCAGGTACTGGAGGCCGACGTTGACGTTGGTCTGGAGACCCTCCTCGGTGATCGTGCCGTCCTCGACGTCGAAAGCGAGCAGATCGGCGGCCTCGACGTCGACGTCCTCTCGCTTGTTGTCGATCTGGTTGGGTCGGTCGCCGAGGACCTTGTCGAACTCCTCGCGTGCGACATCGACCAGGCCGGGATGGGCGATCCAGGTGCCATCGAAGCCATCGGTGGCCTCGCGCTCCTTGTCAGCTTGGACCTCCGCGAAGGCCTTCTCGTTGACCTCGGGGTCCTTGGAGGGGATGAAGGCCGCCATGCCGCCCATGGCGTGGGCCCCTCGCTTGTGGCAGGTGCGGACCAAGAGCTCGGTGTAGGCCCGCATGAAGGGGACGGTCATGCTGATCTGCCCGCGGTCGGGCAGGACCCGGTCCTCGTGCTCGCGGAAGGTCTTGATCGCGCTGAAGATGTAGTCCCAGCGACCGGCGTTGAGCCCGCCCGAGTGCTCTCGAAGCTCGTAGAGGATCTCCTCCATCTCGAAGGCCGCCGGAAGGGTCTCGACCAGCACGGTGGCCTTGATGGTCCCCTGGGGGAGGCCGAGCAGCTCCTGGGCGTCGACGAAGGCGTCGTCCCAGAGCCGGGCCTCCTCGTGGCTTTCGAGCTTGGGCAGGTAGAAGTACGGGCCGCCCTGGCTGTCGACCAGGGCCTCGGCGTTGTGGTACATGTGGAGGCCGAAGTCGACCAGGCCGCCGGCCACGGGGTCGCCATCGATGAGGATCCGCTCCTCCAGGAGGTGGAGCCCGCGGGGCCTCACGAAAAGGACCGCGTGGTCCTCCTCGAGCTCGTAGACCTTGCCGCTGTCCTTCTCGAACCGGATCGTCCCGGCCACGGCGTCCTTGAGGTTGACCTGGCCCTGGAGCATGTTCTGCCAGGTGGGGACGTTGGAATCCTCGAAGTCGGCCATGAAGACGTTGGCCCCGGAGTTCAGGGCGTTGATCATCATCTTGCGATCCGTGGGGCCGGTGATCTCCACGCGGCGTTCTTGGATGGGCTCGGGGACCTCGGCGACCTGCCAGTCCCCCTCACGGACATCACGGGTGGACGGCAGGAAGCTGGGAAGGTCGCCGGCGTCGATGGCGGCCTGGCGGCGGGCGCGATCCTCGAGCAGCGCCCGACGCCGGGGCTCGAAGGCCTGGTGGAGCTGGGCGAGGAACTCAAGCGCTCCGTCGGTCAAGATCTCCTCGAAACGGTCCTCGACGGGCCCTCGTACCTGGATGCTGGCGAGCTCTGCCATCTTTGGGGTCCTCCGTGCTAGCAGGCTGTGTGTTCGGACGCACGACCCGTCAGTCCTCCCGAGGTCGCGCTGCCACACCAGCCTGCTCGCGTTGTCTATCCATCACACGGACGGCCGACAGGTAAAAGGATTTCCCACGCTCAGTCGAAGTTTGTGAGTATATAATCACATCAGCCGGGGCCACCATGGGACGCAGCAGGATGTATCGGCCGCGCTCCTTGTGCTATCATCGCACCCATGGGCCTGGATGATGTTATCCAAACATCACAACTATAGTTGTAGCCGTCGAACCACAGGGATCCGGTAGCCTCGACGGTTTAGCGCCCCTGGTTGCGCTCAGGCTCCCAGGGCTCTCCATCCACGAGGATCGCCGTGATCACCCCGTGGCAGAAACGATCCACGGCCACTCGGGCATCGATCTTGGCGTCGCGTGGGGGATCACCGGCACCCTCCGGGATGAAGTAGGACTCGATCCCGTACTCGATGTTCAACCGGGGGGCCTCGGCTCCGTTCCCGGGACCGTCCTCGCCCCGGGCGTCAACCCACTGGACCTGGCCCCGGAGGCAGACCTGGTCGCCGCTGGTCGACGGGCGCTCATGGTGGACGGAGACGGGCTGGTGGTGGGTCCCCCGCTTCTCCAGAACCACATAGGCTCGGTCGCCGGGTTCCCAATCGTCCGAGGGGGCTGGCACGGTGCTGATCGCGTAGCGCAAGGTCGCGTAGTCTCCACGGAAGATGTCGCGCGGGTCGACGGGTTCGGTCTCCAGGATGACCTCCTCGCCCGTCAGGACGGTGAATCCCCGGACACCGAAGAGGCCGGCGACGAGGACGAGTTGGATGGCGACCAGCGCCATCACCTTGGTCGTCTTCTCCATCAGGCACCACCTCCGCGAGCTCGGTCGACGAGCTCCTGGCGCTGGCGTTCGAGCCACCAGCCTCCGCCGAGCAGGATCAAGCCGCCGACGATGAAGAAGATGCTGCGGTCGAGCAGGTCGAAGAAGAAATCGAAGTAGCGCGTGACCAGGTCGACGACGAAGAAGGCCAGGCCCAGGTTGATGAACATCTCGTCGCCTCGCTGGACGCCGAGCATGACCAGGCCGATGATCCCGGCGGCCAAGACCAGGTTGAACAGGATCGGTCCGACCAGCAGGTCGGGCACTGCGGCCGTGAGAAGCATCAGGAAGGCCAGGCCCCCGAGGGTCCCGGTCTCCGCCCAGGCCAGCCCCTTGACCCGACCGGACCGGTTGGTCCAGAGGGCCTGGCCGGCCAGTCCCACGGCCATGAACACGAGGCTCAGCACGACCAGTGGGAGGATGAACCCGGGCTCGCCGGGGGTCGTATCCGGGAGGTCGAAGGTGAGAACGTAGAGGCCAGCGAAGACACCCAGAGCCCCGAACCCCCGGAGGAGCGGTTCGAAGCGGGCCACCGGTGCCAGGCGATCCCAGGACTCGTGCAGGCGGCCCAGGCCCCAGAGCAGGATACCGAAGGCGAAGAAGGGGACCATGACGGCCACCGGTTCGTAGACGTCCCGGGCGAGCTCCATCCATTCGACGGTCTGGAACCCGAGCCAGAGACCCGTGATCGCGACGGACAGGATCAGGATCGGTCGCGATCGGATGCCCCATGCCATCGGGATCACCCCGATCGCCCAGAGGAGCAGGAGGCCTGGTGCGTGGGCGTTGACGTTGTAGAGCTGAGCGCCGAGGAACAGCAGGGCGCCGAAGAGGAGCGAGCCGAGCAGGTAGAGCGCGTGCCCGACCCGGGGGCTCTTGGAGGTCTGTTCGCGCAGGTACCAGCCGGTGCCGTGGGCCGCCAGCATCGAGCCCAGGAGCAGGCCGACCCGGACCACGCGCGGGATCTCCTGCCAGTTGGTGGCGACGAAGAGGATGGCGCCGACCCCGACGAGGACGGCCCCCAGGACCGAGATGATGGCGGCCTGTCGCTTGCGGAGATCCTGCTTGCCGTATCGGGCCAGGATGGCCTCGCGTTGCTCTTCGGAGAGAAGCCCATCCTCGACCCAGGTCTCGGACTCCTCTTCGATGATCTTGCGCTTGTCGGCCATCGACCCCGAACATGCGTGCTGAGGTAAGAGGGCTTTGAAGCAACCTGGCCGGTGAGCATAGGGGTGGGTTGAGAAGAAGGAGACGGAGACGGGCGCAGATGCGCCCGGACGGTCGATGGTCGAGGTGGGTCGGGCTTAGAAGCCGCCCATCTGGCGCGGATCGGAGATCCGGCCGCTGGGCGGATGCTGCTCAGGGTTTGGGCCCTTCACATCATGCCGCCCATGCCGCCCATGTCCGGCATCTCGTCGCCCTCGCCGCCGCCGAAGGACTTGGCGGCGATGACGTCGTCGATGCGTAGGATCATGGTGGCGGCCTCGGTGGCCGACTCGATGGCCTGGGTCTTGACGCGCAGCGGCTCGACG
>CAZBKU010000248.1:0-2287 GCA_964492585.1 uncultured Thermoplasmatales archaeon
CACACCCTTCGGCGACATCCACCCCGTGATCGATATCGAGGGCATCGGCGAGACCTTCAACGCCCAGCTGGCCGAGCTGAACATCGTGGACACCGAGCAGCTCTGGCAAGCCCACCCCGAGAGCCTGGCCAGGGAGCTGGACGTGCCCGCCAAGACCGTGCGGAGCTGGCAGGCCATGGCCGAGCTGGTCGCGCTCGAGCACGTGGGTCCCCAGTACGCCGAGCTGCTGGTTCGCGGCGGTATCATGAGCATCCAACAGCTGGCCGGCATGGAGCCCAAGGATCTGGCAGGCGCGGTCCAGAAGACCGAGAAGGACCGGCAGGTCCGCATCCAGGGCAACCCCATCAGCGAGAAGCACACCGAGAAGTGGATCCAGGCGGCCCGGGAGCACAACCCTCAGGCGATGCGCGCGCGGCGGTGAACCCGAGACCGCCGGACCGCCTAGCTTAGCCGAACCTGACCCGCTTCCCGTCGGGCAGCTGTTCGATCGCGCTGGCACCGGTCAGGAAGAGCCCGGCCACGGCCAGGTTGGTCTCCAGGTGCCCGGTCATCTCCCGGACCACGAAGCCTGCCCCAGGGAGATCGTACAACAGCGGGACCAGGTGATCAGCGGCGTGGACGTCCACCGTGGCTGGGCTCTCCACCTCGGCCAGGAGCCCCTCCCCGCACCGCTGACCCACGGTCTCGCTGGGCACCCCCTTCTCGCCCAAGGCGTTGGCTGCCAGGACGGTGTGGTCGTAGCGGGCCACGGCGTCCACCACCACGCCGGGGCTGGCCGCCTGGACCTCCTCGATCGAGCCGTGGACGTCGTACCCAGCGTCCGCCAGGACCTCCGTCGCAGCAGAGAGCGTCCGCTCACCGACGTGGTCTGGGAGCTGGGCGATCCTGACCGTCAGCTCGATCCCCTCCAACGAGCCTCGGTCCTCCAGGACCTCGGTCCACGTCGGTTCCGCGCGCGGATGGAGCTTGACCGTCAGGCGGCCTCCCCCCTTCGGGTAGAACCCGTGGCGGACGCCGAGCAGCTCGATCCGCACACCGGCCTTGGCCGCCAAGGGGATCAACGCGTGGCGGAGGTGGCCAAGGGTCGGCGCCCACTTGGTGTCCGTGCCTCCCGTGGCCTCCAGCGTCAGCGGCTCGTCCAGGGCCGGGGCCAGCGGCAGGAGAGCCTGGAGGATGAGCAGGGTGTTGGCGGCCGTCTCGGTCTCGGCCCGGACCGTGCCACCCTGGCCCTGCCCTGGCGTCAGGCGGACGGTCTTGGCGCCCACCGTGGCCCCCTCCAGCTCCCCGTGGCACGCCTGGGCCACGGCCTGGAGCGCGGCCACGTGCTGGGGTCGAAGGCCCGGGTTGCGCCGCCCTTGGCGGATGTCTGTGATCTCGACAGGGACCTGGGTGGCCGCGGCCAGGCCGGCGGCCGTCCGCAACACCTGGCCGCCTCCCTCACCCATGCTCCCGTCGACGTGCAACAGATCCACGGTCCCCCATCGGGGCCGACGGCTTCAACCCTGGCGCTGGACGAGGCGCCTGAGCGCTTGCCGGGCCAGATCGTAGGCCGGCGCGAACGACGGCGCGAACGTCCCCGGCGCCCGGCGGAGCCGGCCATCCACCGCACCCAGGAGCACCGGCCGGACCTCGGCCACCTCGGTCGGGTCCGGGTCCGGATCGTCTGTCGCCCGGCCGATGAAGACGTGGCAGATCTCGTGCTCGCCGACGGACGGGTCGTCGAACCGGGTCCGGCCCACGTGGGAGAGACCGGCTGGCTCTAAGCCCAGTTCCTCCTCGGTCTCCCGACGCGCAGCCGTGGCAAGCCCCTGGCCGGCGGGGACGTGGCCCGAGGCGCTGGAGGTCCACAAGCCTGCGTAGGTCCGCTTCGTCTGGCCCCGGCGTTGGAGGACCAACCGGTCGTGGCGGTCGAGCAGGAGGACGTGGACGGCCCGGTGCAAAAGCCCTTGCTCGTGGACCTCCCCGCGAGTGGCTTGGTCGACCACCTGGTCCTCCGTGTCGACCACATCCAGGACCTCATCGTCGGGATCGGTCACGGGGGTCACCGCCAGATCACGAAGAGCTGGAAGTACACAGCGATCCCCATCACGATGCTGATCAGCCACATCGGGGCCACCTTGCGGGCCAAGCGCTTGTGGGCGTCGAAGTCCTTCTTGTACGCCCGGACGAGCAGGACCGGGATCAGGCCCACGGTGACCAGGGCAAGGGCCATGTGGACCAACAGGAAGCCTATGTAGAACGGGTAGGCCCACCCGGGTGCACCAGGGTTGGCGTCCTGGAAGGGGGT
>CAZBKU010000248.1:2297-4379 GCA_964492585.1 uncultured Thermoplasmatales archaeon
GTCGGGCCCTCGGCGACCAGCCGGACGAGGTAGAGCGCCAGGAAGAGACCGAAGAGGCTCGTGGCCGAGATCATGATCGCTCGGTGGCGAGCCACACGCCGCGTGGTGCGGATCTCGCGCCAGCCCAACACGATGAGCAGTCCGACGATCGCCACGAGGATCGTGTTGATCTCCGGGATGATCTCCAGGAAGGTCTCCCAGGTGCCGGTCACGGCTCGGTGAGACGGCATCTCCATAAAGGCTTTAATGCTGCCAGACCCCCTGCCCTGATAGGTCATGACGGCCCGTGGTCCCCTCGTCGGACTGGTCATCGCCCTCCTGGTGATCCCAGCCATCGGAGCGACCAGCCTGGCTCAGGAGCAGGTCGGGACGACCAGCGTCGATCTCAGCGTCCCGGTCCTCCCCCGCCCGGTGGCGCCGGGCACCTCGGAAGCCTTCAACGTGACCGTGCGCTACCAGTGGAACAACGGGTTCTCCAACGAGCCCACCGAGATCCACGTGGACGTCGTCGACGAACCCGAGTGGTTGACCTCCACGTTCGAACCGTCGACCATCGAGGTCCCCACCCAAAACGAGGCCCAAGCGGCGAACAACAGCCTCCAGGTGATCCCCACGGCCGGCGGGACCGAGACCGTGTCGGTCAACCTCAACATCTCCATCGCACCTGACGCACCGGCCTTCGAGGAGGGCGTGGCCACCTACCGTGTGACCGCCGAGGAGAACCCACCCCTGCAAGGGGCCGAGAAGGAGATCGAGTTCCCCGTGACCGCAGGGTTCTCCGGCCAGATCGGTGTCAGCCTGCCCAAGGGCGAGACCGTCGATGCCAACGGCGGGTTCCTGACCAAGGTCCCCTTACAGGTCGAGAACCAAGGCAACGGACCGCTGCTCCTGGAGGTCAACGTGGTCCGCCAGCCCGCTGAAGCCGAGATCACCGCGCCGGTGGACGTGCCCGTGGGTGTCGAGGAGGGCGACCGCACCGCCACGCCCGAGCTCGAGCTGCGTGTGCCGTGGAAGGTCAGCGTCGATGGCGAGGTCGCCGTGGAGATCGTGCCCACCCACGCCCAGCGGGGCGTCAGCGGTCCCACGCAGACCGTCAGCTTCCAACTGGAGGGGGACAGCGCCATCCCTGTGCCCGGTCCGGGGCCGGCGATCGTCCCGGCGATCCTGGCCGGCGTGTTCCTGCTCTCACGCCGCCGACAGGCCCGCTGAACTCGACATGAAACAGTGGATGGACTGGAAATAAGGCGGGGGCCAGGACGGGGGGCTCCCCGGAAGTATCGGGCGTTCAGCCCCGGACATACCCATCATACTTCGACAAGTATTAAATCGGGGTCCAGTGTCACTTGGCCTGGATGGGCTGGCGCCTCGATGCTCTGGTTAGGCGTACCCGTGGAGCGCGCCGTCCCCCATGCGGGTTGCGGATGGTGACACGTTGACGATCGCTGACGAGCTGGCCAAGAAACAACGCGAGATCTCTGTCTCCGAGTTCTTCGAGCGGAACAAGCACATCCTCGGCTTCGACAACACCACCCGGGCGCTGATCACCAGCGTCAAGGAGGGGGTCGACAACGCCCTGGATGCCTGCGAGGAGGCCAAGATCCTCCCGAACATCCGCGTCGAGATCCACGAGGACTCAGATGACGAGTACACGATGGTCATCGAGGACAACGGCCCGGGGATCGTCAAGCGCGAGGTCCCCAACGTCTTCGCCCGCCTGCTCTACGGCTCCCGGTTCCACGCGATCCGCCAAAGCCGGGGCCAGCAGGGCATCGGGATCTCGGCCGTGGTCATGTACGGCCAGCTGACCTCCGGCCAACCGGCGGTCATCAAGACGCGCACCGGGCCCGACCGGCCGGCCTACGAGATCCACCTGGGCATCGACACCAAGAAGAACAAACCCGACGTCCAGGAGGAGGAGATCGTCGAGTGGGACCGCGACCACGGGACCCGGTTCCAGATCACCATGGAGGGCCGCTACGTCCGCGGCACGCAATCGATCTACGAGTACCTGCGGTCCACCAGCATCGTCAACCCCCATGCCGAGCTGACCCTGGTCGAACCCGACGGGACCACCACGGTCTT
>CAZBKU010000249.1:0-4377 GCA_964492585.1 uncultured Thermoplasmatales archaeon
CGCCCGAGACGGTCAGGTTGCCGTCGCCGCCGGCCACGACCAGGTGGATGTGTGGCCCCTGGTCGTGATCGAACCTCAGGGCAGGACCGGCGTCGTTCCGGGTCGTGTTCTCGCTGAGCTGGAACGTCGCCTCGGTGGTGTTGTGGGCCACGATGCGGAGCTGGGTGGTCGGGTTGTCGTGGATGCTGACCAGGCTGGTGTTCGAGAACGCGTGGAAGACCGCGCCGGCGGCCAGCGGGTCATCGAGCCCCTCGACCGGGTCCCGGGTGACCTCGGTGAAGAACAGGGCGTCGATGTCGCCGTCGTGGACGGTGAGGTTGTCCACGGTCCCGGTGGCGTTGTCGTACCCGAAGCTGACGAACCGACCGTCGGCCTGGCCGTCCTCGTAGGTGAACAGGCTGAACAAGCGAGCGGCCTCGGCACGCTGTTGGGCCATCTGCCGGTTCTCTTGACCCATGGTCTGCCATCCGTCGGCGTGCTGCTGTGCCCTGGCGCGCTCGTGGGCTGGGCCCCGGTCGCTGCGGTTCTGGCCCTCCGTGCTCCGGTTGGGACCCTTGTCCTGGTCTCCCTGGCTCTCGTTGCCATCTGCTCCTGGGCCGCCCTGGCCGCCACTTCCGTGGTAGCCGGCCGTGGCGATCGGTGCGGCAAGCAGGAGCAGCGAGACGATCAGGATCGCGGTCCCGGCGCCTTGTCGGTTCCCCATCTTGGTCACCGGTCCAGCACAACATCCGCCCGCATTTAAACCTGGAGGCTCGGCAGGCGAAAGGTTGACCGGAGCCCGATGTCGGATCCGGGATGGGTCTCTCCAACCGCGTCTGCGCCGGAGGGGACGGGGGGATCGCTCGGCGAGCGTGGGATCGGCCGCTGACCGCTGGCGCCAGTCACATCACGTAGCCGACGGCGTCCTTGACCGCGTCGTCGTAGTGGCCGTGGACGTGGTAGCGGGCCGTCCGGCCGTCCTTCTCCTTGCGGAGGATGCCATCGTCGATGAGCCTGTCCATGTGGTGGGCCACGGTGGACTGGGCCAACCCGGCGGCGGTGGCCAGGTCGCCCTGGCTGATGCCGGGGTTGCGCATGACCATCCGGACGATCGCCAACCGCGAGGGGTCGCGCATGGCGGTCACGGCCTTCACGGTGCGCTTGCTCATGCCCGTCGGGAAGAACCGGCGATGACGGCCGTCCTTGTGGCTGGTGATGAAGCGGCTCTTCTGGAGCTTGTCCAGGTGCCACTTGGTGGTCCCGGGAGCCAGGCCGACACGCTCCTGGACCTCCTGGAAGGACAGCCCGGGCTCGCGCTTGAGGTGGTCGAGCATCTGTTCCCGGGCCTCGTGCTTGAGGAGCTCGCGGCCCTCGATCCGCGCGTACATGTCCTCCTTGCCGGTGACGCGGGCCAGCCATCGCCGGATCTTGCGGAACAGCTTCATAGGTATCGATGGTCCAACGCCGGTATGTAAAGGGTGAGGTGGGGTCATCGAAATGTCCGTTTCGGTCCGTCCCAGGGACCGGTGCCAGGGGGCCACGGTCGTCGGACCGCTAGGTTGGCTCCTCGGGCTCATCCTTCCCGAGGAGCTCTCTCGTCCAGAACCAGGCTCCCCAGAGACCCAGGCCGATGAGGGCCAGGCTGATGGCAAGGCCGATGCCGATCAGGATCCAACCGCCGATGCTGGCCAACCATCCACCTCGTCAACGTCAAGGCCCACGCCTGGGGCCGCGTTCAGGCCAAGCCCAGGTCGCGGAGCCGGAGCTCCTTGCGCTTCTCCTCAAGGAACCGGTAGACCGCCGGGTGCGGCGCGCCCTCGATGAGCATCTCGATGGCCTCACGAGCCATCTCGTTCTCCTCGAGCTCACCGACCAGTCCCACGGTCTTGCCGTAGACCGACAGATCGGTGCCGCTGAGGCTCTCGATCTGCTCGCGCGTGCGTCCTTCTTTGCCGATGATCCGGCCCTTGACCCGGTGGATCTGCTTCTGCTTGCGGCCGACGTACTCGGTCAGATCCAAGAGCTCGAAGAAACAGTCGTCCTGGAAGAGGCGGAACGCCCGTTGAGGGGAGAACCCGCGGCCGATGGCCTTGACGATGTCCTGGACCTTGAGCACGAGCACGGGGTCGTAGGCATCATCGTCGTGGATGAACACCTCGCCGGACTCGCTGTCGATCTCCAGGCGGACGCCAGCGCGTTCCTCGATCTCCTGGCTCGTCTCCCCGCCGGGACCGATCAGCGCACCGATGCGGTCCTTGGGGATCCGGATCATGGGGATCTCCATCAGGTGTCACCTCCGTTCTCATCCTCTGGCTCGGCATCCTCGAGGATCTCGTCCATCATGGCCTCACGGTCGGGCTCCAGGCCCTTCTTCTTGGCGTAGCGGACCAGGTTGTCAACATCCCGGTCCAGGAGCTCGCGGGCCCGGGGATGGTCGCTGACCACGGACTGGGCCGTGTCGATCACGACCAGCTCCTCGGGCATGACCATCACATTGTACTCTGACAGGTCGCCGTGGACCAGGGTCCCGTCCTGCCAGGCCCGCTTGACCCACCGGACCAGGGTGTCGATGATCGGCTGCGACGCGTCGAGTTGGACCTTGTGCAGGGTCGGTGCCGGCAAGCCTTCGTCGCCGATGAACTCCATAAGCAGCACGTTGTCGCGCACGGTGATCGGGGTCGGGACCCGGCACCCGGCATCCAGGAACCGGGACAGGTTCTTGAACTCCTTGGTGGCCCAGATCGAGACGATCTCGCGCTTGCTGGCGCCGGCGGCCTTGAACCGGGGATCGCCCCAGATGTACTCCTCGTGGGACCGGAACGAGCTGGTGTGGACCCGGTAGATCTTGGCCGCGACGTGGGCTCCCTCGGGGGTGGTGGCGCGGAAGACGTTGGCCTCCTTGCCCGTGGACATGCAGTAGTCGACCGTGTCGATGTGGCCGTGGCTGATGAGCTTGGAGAGGGCCCGCATGGTGGGCTGGTCGAAGACCTCGTCCTCGATCTTCGACATCTCCTTGCGGGGGGTCTCGGATCGGAGATCCTGGAGGGCCTGCTCCACGAGCTCCTCCCACTTCTGGCTCATCGGCAAGGCCAAGGGACCGGTTGACCGTATATAACGGCTTGGGGGTCGATGCACGTAGGGACAGCACCGGCCGCTGAGAGCCCTGAGGCCTCGGCCTGGGATCCTTCTTCGGCGGTCGCTGGCGACGAAGATCGATGGCCGTCGGTCGCCTGGTCTTGGGGTAGCTTGCCTGTGGTCGCGCCTGGGACCGTCCCACGGCACGCTGTCCGGTCAGCCAGCGTCGGGTCGGGTCAGAAGATGTCTAGGGTATCGGGCAGCTTGCCCTCGCGGGAGAGCTGCTGCGACTCGGTCTTGATGTAACGGTAGACCACGTCGGCCTTCTCGTCCTGGAAGTCCCATGGCTCGATGATCAGCAGATCGCCCTCGCGGATCCACATCCGGCGCTTGTGCTTGCCTTTGATGCGGGCCATGCGCGCCTCTCCATCCTCACAGATCACCCTGAGGCGGGAGCCGCCCTGCATGGAATCGGCGACCGCGAACATCTGCTTCTTCTTCTTGTCCGGCAGCGGTAGGCGCCGCGTACCTTGGTTGTCGTCGTTGGCCATGGAAGCTACATCAAGATAGCGGGGACGCTTTGATAAACCCTATGACCGCCACGGGGGCCCGTGGCACGCTCGATCAGTCCTCGTCTTCCTTGGGGACGCTCCAGTCCCCGACCTTGGCGTCCTCCAGCTGGGCCAGAGCCCGGGTGTCGACCTCGATCAGGGCATCCGGGACGCCAGCGGGTAGCAGCAGCCGGTCGTGCTCGAGGACCTGCCGGTCGATCAAGAGCTCGGTCTGGGTGTCGTGCCCGAAGGGAGGGATCGTGCCGGTCTCGTGCCCGGTGATCTGGCGGACCTCGTCGTGGGTGGCCAGGGTGACCTCGCCGGGCCCGACGCCCAACCCCTTGGCGATCACGCCACCGTCCACCCGCCGGTCGCCGGGGACGATCACCAGTTTGGGGAGGCCACCGACGGTCACGAGCACGGTCAGGCCGATCTCGGCCTGGGAGCGTTCCATCCGGTCGGAGGCCTCGACCACGGTCCTGACCGAGCCCAGATCGGCGAACAGCTTGGCCGGGACCCCCTTGGACCGGGCGTGGGCGACCACCTCATCTGGACCGGTCACTACCATGCCTCCAGGGACGGTTGTGACCGGACGCGGCCCTCCATGCTTGATGCTGCAGGGGACTTCCCCTTTTAGAGCCTATGTGAAGTGCTCAGCTCTCGAGCTGGGGGCTAACCTCAAGCCATCCCTCCACTCTGGCCATCTATGGCTGGGCAACCGACCCTCGAGGTCTACACCTTCCCCTACTCGCACTACGGGCTCAAGGCCGAG
>CAZBKU010000250.1:0-4357 GCA_964492585.1 uncultured Thermoplasmatales archaeon
CCTGACCTGGCGATCCGGCCGAAGCAGAGCTTCGGCCTCTCGAGAGATGCTGCGCAGTGATACCAGCATCTCTCGATCCGGACGGATCGGAGATCCGGCCTCTCTCGGGACGACGGGTCGTGACGCACACGACGCGACTGGAGCTCAGCTCCGCTGTGATGCCTGAGCTCCAGATGCGTTCGGCCGCTCGTGATGTCCTCTGCCCCGGCGGCCAGGACCTCACGATCGAACTAGGGTTCTCATCCTACCGGGGCTCCTCTTGTTGCTGTTGGAGAAGTAGCCCCGGCAGGATTCGAACCTGCGTCATCGGCTCCAAAGGCCGAGATGATTGGCCACTACACTACGGGGCTAGGCTGCGCCGGAGGTTCCAGCAGCGGCACGAAGGGACAAGTCGCCTTAACCCTCACGCTCCATCGGCGTCGTTCGGAGGGCGAGATGAGACCATCCGGACCGGTACGATGCCACCGGTTCCGGCTCTCAACAGGCTCCCTTGGCCTGGCCACGCGGGGACCTATCGATGGTCACGATACCGCGGGGATCGGGCGCACCGGTGGGCCCAGCACCCCGCACGAGAGGGGGGGTCCTCTTAACCCTCACGCTTCGTCGGAGCCCAACATCTATGGTCCAGGTCGCTAGATACAACATCACATGGCCCAGACGCCTGCGGGAGAAGTCACGCATTTCTTCCAGAACATCGACGTGGCCATCATCAAGGCCGATACCCCCTTCGAGGTCGGCGACACGCTGCATATCGAGGGCGCCACGGACGACATGACCTTCGAGGTCAGCTCCATCGAGGTCGACCACGAGCCGGTGGAGCGGGCCGAGCCCGGTCAGGAGGTCGGGATCAAGGTCCCGAAGCGTGCCCATGAAGGTAGCGACGTGTTCGTCCTCGAGTGACGCCCCGTGGCTCCAGCGGACGCGAACGCCTGGCGCCGGGATCGACCCCTGAACGTGGCCCGCGCCGGCGGGGATCTGGAAGCCCCTGAGCATACGCTCTACGCCTGCCAGCAAGCCCTGGCGGCCGGCGCAGATGCCCTGCACCTGGACCTCCGGCTGACCGGCGACGACCAGGTCGTCCTCTTGACCGACGGGACCGTGGACAGGACGACCGATGGCAGCGGCGAGATCGAACGCTTCAGCCTGGGCGAGCTCAAACACCTGGATCCTGCCTACCGGTTCCGTCCTGGCCAGGAGACCGCTGGCGATGGGAAGGTCGACATGTACCCGCTGCGCGGGGTCGCCACAGGCGACCGGCCACCGCCGGACGGGGTGTCTCCTGAGGCGCTACAGATCCCCACCCTCTCAGAGATCCTCGACGTCCTTCCAACACCCCGGTTGGTGCTCCGCCTCCACGACCACAGCCGACGCAAGGGGATGTTGGCCCGCCGGATCGTCGAGCGGCTGGAGGCCCGCCAGGCCATCGAGCGTGCCCTGGTGACACCACACAACGACGTCTCCGCCAGGATCCTGCGCCGTAAGGCACCGAACCTGGACCTTGCCTGGCCCACCGCCCAGCTCGTCGTCCGCGGCGACCGGGGCATGGCCACCGATCTCCACGTCCCTGCCTACGAGGCCGTCCACCTCCCCCTGGAGCACGCCGGGCGACCGATCATCACCCCCGAGCTGGTCGACGACCTGCACGCCAGCCGCATGGCGTTGTTCGTCCACCGCGCCGATGAGGAGCCCGCCATGCAGCGGTGCTTCGAGCTGGGCGTGGACGGGATCGTGACCGGACGGCCCAGCCTACTGGCTGGCGTGTTGGACCGTTGAGGAACGACCGGTGTGTTCCAAGGGGCCGGAGGCGACACGCGAGGTGGTCACCCCACGTGCGGCCGGACCGGCTACCCTCAGAAGTACATCTATGTAGCGACGCTATGGGATTAAAAGTTACCATGTCTCCCTTGGGGATGAAGGGTGTCGGAGGGGGCGCCCGTCGGTTCCTGATCAAGGTGTAGGAGCTGACAGGTGACCTGGACGTCGTCGTCCACGGGCGCCATCGTACCCTCCCTAGCTGGCATCGTAGCGGACCGGTGGGGAACCAGATGCCGCGTGCACGGCCACACCTGAGCCGCGGGCCGTGCCTCCCGCGCCAGCGGGGCCTGGTCATAGCGTGGCACGATAGACCTTCGGAGCTCACGGACGTGAGTGACACCTTGACCGTTCGTTCGATCTTCTAGCGGTCTAGCGGTTGATGGGTCCACAGCTGGGTTCAGGGAGAGGGAGGGATCTATGAGCTCCTCCCATGGCGGCCTTCTGGCACCGCCCTGATGGGCCCGAACCGCGGCGGGCTCTGTGTCGGTGGACGGGCGCATCGCCGTCGTCCCGCTGCGTTCGACCCCGAGGGCTGCGCCTGCGACCCCCTGACGACAGACGCTCCGCGACCTTCACGCACCTGGAGCTGTGCTGGGAGTACCTTTAAACCTGGCGTCTCGTTGCTTCTGCTACGATGACCCTCCCGGACATCCAGGCGCTCCGGAGCGACCACGACTTCAAGCTCACCCGCGTGGGGGTGACCGGCGTGACCAAACCGGTCCGCATCGAGCGGCCTGGCGAGGCCAGCCTTCACGCCCTGCACGCCGACTTCGACGTCTTCGTCGACCTGCCTGCCGACCAGAGGGGCGTGCACATGTCCCGGAACCTCGAGGCCATCAGCGAGACCCTCGATCGCCAGGTGCGAGAGCCCCGGGCCGGCCTCGAGTGGGTCGTCGGCAAGATCGCCCGCGAGCTCCTGGACAAGCACGACTACGCCACCGTGGCCGAGGTCGAGGCCGAGGCCACCTTCTTCATGGAGCGCCACACCCCGTCGGGCGCGTCCACCATGGAACCCTACGGGCTGGTCGCCAAGGCCAAGGCCGAACGTGACGGCGGCCTGCGCCGCTCGATCGGTGTGGTGGTCACCGGCATGACCGCCTGCCCGTGCGCCATGGAGACCACCCGGCACATCCTCGAGGACGAGCAGGATGCCACGATCGAGAACGCGCCGTCGGTGACCCACAACCAACGCAACCGGACCCTGTTGATGATCGACGTCGACGAGGGCCACGACGTCGACGCCCGCGACCTGGTGGACATCGTCGAGGGTGCCATGAGCGCGCCGACCTACGAGCTGCTCAAGCGCGGCGACGAGGCCCGCCTGGTGCTCCAGGCCCACAGCAACCCCCGGTTCGTCGAGGACGTGGTCCGGGAGACCCTGGCCCGCATCGTCAAGAGCTTCGGGCATCTTCCCGACGACACGGTGATCACGGTCAAGAGCGAGGCAGAGGAGTCGATCCACAAACACAACGCCTTCGCCGAGCGGGTCACGACGCTGGAAGAGCTCAAGGCGTGAACCGCGTCCTCGGGCCTCCGATCGGTCAGCGATCCCACGGCCTGGGGACCTTTCAACGACCTCGCCATGGAACTTTTTATACCCCCCGGGATAGCCCGGTCTGAGGTGACGTTGGTGTCCGCACTAAAGATGTTGGCTGCTCTCGCGCTCGTGGTCTCCCCGGCCAGTCTAGGTATCGCTGCTTACACCGGGGCGGTGGACCTGGGCCTTGATACGACCTCCGAGAGCGAGTTCAACGGTGAGGTCGTCGAGGAGTTCACGGGAAGCTTCGATGAGGAGGTCACCGAGGGGACCCTGGATCTCCGCGTCGACCGCGGCGCCGTCCGCGTCATCGGGTGGGACAAGCCCGAGTACCGCGTGGTCGTCGTCGAGGAGCCCCATGAGGAGGCCGAGGCCTCCGACCACGAGACCACCGTCGAGTTCGAGGACCGCTCGTCGAGCAGCACCATCGACCTCAAGACCGTGGCCGACCGGGAGGGCACCTACCGTGTCCAGCAGGACGGCGACGGGGTGCGGACCGGGGGCCACGTGGACCTGGCCATCATCGCCTGGGTCCCGGCGTCTGCCGACTACACCAAGGTCCGCGCCTGCAGCGGCCAGACGCACTTCATCAACGGCGCCTTCCAGACCGTCGACGAGGTCTTGGGTGAGGTCTCCGAGACCGAGCAGGAGGACCGCGGGTGCGTCCCAGCCCAGGACCGACCCAGCACCATGGGCCAGATCAACATCAACCACGACGCCAACCACACCGGCTTGAACGTCACCACCGGTGTGACCGGGCTCGACGGCGACCTGCTGTGGGCCTTCACCGGGTACGGCGACATCCAGGCCGAGGAGGCCGGGTTCGAGACCGTCCGCCTGTCCTCCGGGTACGGCGACATCACGCTGGACGGGGTGTCTGCCGAGACCGTCGAGGTCGAGACCGGCTACGGCGACATCTCCGCTGGAGCCCTGGAGACCGAGGACCTGGCCATCGACACGGGGTACGGCGACGTCCACCTCGAAGGGACGGTCGACGCCGCCAGC
>CAZBKU010000251.1:0-4353 GCA_964492585.1 uncultured Thermoplasmatales archaeon
TCTTCCTGGGGGCCCTGCTCGGCGTCGGCTCAACCGCCACGGTCGGAACGATCGCGGCAGTCCGAAGGAACGTGTGGTGACCGGTGCGGGGGAGGGCGGCCTGTCTGGGGGTGCGGGAGTCCTACCCAGTCAGGAGGACGAGAACGCGCCGGGGATTCGGCGACGGCCTGCCGCATAAACCCTCCGGGCACGTTGTCAGGCTGGCAACGAGTTCCAGGGGGCTAAGCCCTAGCCGCTCGGTGGTTCATCGCTGCCTAACCAAGGCAGGAGATCAACCATGAAGACAACAGCAACCATCGTATCGGTCATGCTCGTAGGGTTCGCGTTCGTCCCAATCGCCGGGGCCTCGCACGCCACCGTGGATTGCGACGCCAGCGGCTGGGGAGACGAAAGCTGCAGTTCCACGAGCGCATGCAACTACGACGAGAAGATCGGCGTCCACGCCTACGCCGCCGACGGTGGCGCCAACGAGGTCTACGGCCTCTTCACGTGTAGCAACGCCAGAGCCGAGTGCAATGAGTTCGATGGAAGCTGCTCGGATATCTCTAGCGATCTCGCCGGGTTCAGTGGCGTCGGTAACTGCAACGGCTGGATCGAGGATAACTCGACAGACTGGAACACGTTCAAGCTGGAGTGCTTCATCTACCCCTCCGGAACAAACCTCGCCTCCAGCCCCTCCCCGGGTCTCCTGCCGGCCCTCGACCCCAGCTCTCCAGCCACCGGTTGGACCCTGACGGCACACTCCACCGGGGATGTGGTCGGGAGCTTTTGCGACGATGGCGTCTGCCACCCGGCCCCAGCCGACTGCGTCGACCTCGGATCCCGGCTGACCTGCTGGATCGTGTAGGCCCACCGGACAGCCCGGCGATCCACGAGCGGGCCCCGAGGGCCGAGACGGGGGCCAGGGCCCGCTCGATCTCCTCCGGCCCATGACCGCGACCAGGGATGGACGATCTCCTCGACGACCGCGGTCCCCCGAGGGCTGTGTTGAGCCTCTGGTCCCTTCTCGCAGCCACGGTCAAGGGGTCCATCGCGAGCCGCTATAAGGTAGGGGAACCATCGAGATCCAAGGCGGGAGCCATGCCCGAGCGTGACCACCCATGGAACAGCTCGTGATCGAGACAGACGGACTGACCAAGCACTTCGGGGACGTTCGAGCGGTCCAGGACCTCGACCTCAAGGTTCGGAAGGGGGAGATCTACGGGTTCCTGGGGCTCAACGGCGCCGGCAAGACGACGACGGTCCGTATGCTTTCGGGGGCTCTGCCGCCGACAGCGGGTGGGGCCCGCGTGATGGGCTCCCAGGTCGGCCGGGACCGGCGGACGATCGCCCGACGCGTCGGTGTCGTGTTCGGTGAGAACATCACGCCCGAACCCTCCTTCAGTCCAGTGCGGTACCTTCGGTACTTCGGCCGGCTCTATGGCATCGACAAGGAGGAGATCGACGAGCGCGCCCGGGGCCTCTTCGACATCCTCGAGCTGCACGAGTACGCCGAGCGACCGACCGGTGACCTGTCGGGTGGCAACAAGCGCAAGGTCGAGATCGCCCGGGCCCTGCTCCACGGGCCCAGCCTCTTGTTCCTCGACGAGCCGACCCGGGAGCTGGACATCCCAGCCAAGCGCGCCATGTGGCGCTTGTTCCAGCGCCTGGTGGACACCGGTGAGGTGACGATCTTCCTCTCCAGCCACGACGTCCAG
The DNA here is from genome assembly GCA_964492585.1 of uncultured Thermoplasmatales archaeon. Classification (GTDB taxonomy): domain Archaea; phylum Thermoplasmatota; class SW-10-69-26; order SW-10-69-26; family SW-10-69-26; genus CAYXGD01. The sequence goes on from CAZBKU010000251.1 coordinate 1,698, forward strand.
GAGATCGCGGCCCTCTGCACAAGGATCGGGATCATCCGCAAGGGGGTCAAGGTCTGGGAGGACACGCCCGGCGCCCTGACGACCGACGGTGGGGATCTGGTCGATGCGCTGAGCGACCGGCTGGAGGGCAAGGGTGCGACGTTCGAGGCCCTCCCATGAAACAGGGGTGTAGCCACGCAGGATACGACCGGTCCCTTGCTGACCGGGGTATGTGAACGGGAGGTTCCTTCGGGAGAGTTGGCCCGGTCCGCCCGGTCGCGGGCTCGGCCGCTGGCTGGCCCATGGAGACCTGTCTTCCCCGTCCGCCCAGCCACCGGACCGGGCGAGGGGTTGACCCCCCTCGGCCCCAAAGGTTCCTGTCTGTGTGGGGATGCCCTCGACCGTCCCCACCCGTCAGCCTGCTAGAGGTTCCGCAACGCCGACGGCGCACCCCATGAGGTCCCGGTGACCCTGTCGCTTACGACCGCGGGAGAACCCAGCCGAGGACCAACGTGAGGGGTTTTGCCTGCGATAGTGAGAGGTTTTCGGCGCGATCTCAAACCGTCCTCCTGGACCCGGGGATGACCGCGCTAAGTTCTCCTCTAGTTCACCGATAAGAACTCCTCTTGACCTCGCTGAAAACCCCCTAGATAAGCGATAAGTTCGTCTCGCTTTCTCCCTGGTATCGGGTGAGTGATCCCATGAAAAACAACACTGCGAAGGTTCTGTGCCTCGTGGCGATGTGCATGCTGCTTGCCGGTGCGCTCGCGCCGACCACGGCTGCTGCCACAACCGAGCTTCAGTCTAGCCACACGACAGACAACGCGGCCTCCTGCGTGACGATCTACCCCAACCAGCCTGGGGTGAACCTGGACGTCGAAGGCTGCAAGGACCTGATCCCCGTAGCGGGGGATGGGTCGTAGCCTACCACGCGCCTCCGCCTACCTCTCTCCCATCTCCGGCATTTTCTCTCTAGACAACCCTTATGGTCCCACCTCTGGGTTCCAACCTATGGGTGGCCCCCCGGGGCGAACAGGGCCAAGCGGACCTCCGCGGCTCCAGGCGGTCCCATGGCTCGTCCTCATCACCCTGGTGCTTCTCTTGGCCGGGGTCCAACCAGCCGTCGCCCAAGACGACCGACAGGTGCTGACCACCCCCAGGCCCGTGGAGGTGAGCGGGGCCTTCAACGTCACCACGACCGACGGTGGTCTCCATCTACACGGGAGCGGCGAGGCGATCTCCTTCTCCACCAGGGCCCCGGAAGCATTCCTGACCTATGTCACGCGATCGGGCTCTGAGGCCGGCCCCCCTTGGGATGAGGATGCGGTCAGACCCGACGCCGATGTCGAGACCAAGACCCGCAGTCTCCACAACCTCTCCATCGAGGTCGACCCGGGCGCCGATCCCCTCCAGCTTGCCGTGGTCCCCGAGGGCCGATCGATGATCCAGGTAGAGGGGGATGGCTCGGTGTCGCATGAGCCTCGACCCCCTTCCTACCTCACTCGGATCGGGGATAGCCCGAACCGCACAGGGACCGAGAACAGCTCCTTCGGGTTCTGGTATGCACCGCCGGAGCGGTGGCTCACTGGCACCGGGGCGGACGAGGGGACCGTCACGGGCGAAGTCCTGCTCGTCATCAACAACGCCACGGTCACCCTCCGGGAGGATGGGGACGTCGTATGGCAGAACTGGACGGGGTATCGAGAAGGCACCGATGCGCAGGTGGCTCGCACCTACGAAGAGAGGATGCTCAAGCTGCATCTCACGGATACGCGGCTTCACATCCAGGCGCCCGGTCAGATCGAGCTCCTGGGTTCCACGCTGGATCTCGAAGCCACCGGCGTGATCACCTCGGATGCCACCCAAGGTACAATCGAGACCACGAGCGGGCGGTTCCTATTCCAAGATCAACCCCTGCGCCTGGAGGGCACCGGTGGCCTCACCCTGTCCAAGCGGTCACCGGCGACCCTGGGCCTTGTGGCGGGGGACGATGCTGCCTTCTCTGTCAAGGGCGGCCAGCGGCTAGAGACCCCAGGTGGCGTGCTCGCCCCAGCACCTGGATCCAGCCTCCTCTGGGGCGGGCTTGGCCTTACCGTGCTCGCCGTGGGAGCCGTGGCCGTCCACCGGACCGGCGCCCTGACCGGCGCTGTGTCGGGCTGGCGGGATCGCCGCTACACGCGCTGGATGACCCACGGCCGCGAGCTGGTCGCCGGCCGCGACTTCGAGGAAGCGACCGCTTGCTTCCGCAGGGCCATAGGGATCAAGCCGGATAGGGGCGCGGCCTGGTACCACCTGGCCATGGCCACGCTCGAGAGCCGCGACTTCGAAGGCGCGCTGGCGGTCGTCGAGGAGCTGCGGGCAGCGGGGGCGATCGTGGACGAGCTTGACATCTTGGAGCTCGAGGCCGAGGCGGCCTACCACGCCGGTCGCATCGAGCGCTGCCGCCGAGCGTTGACCGACCTTGCTGACGAAAGCGAGACCATGGCTGCAGGCCTGGCCCACGACCTGGCCTTGGACGCCGAGACCCTGGGGCCCGAGCTGGCCACACGGTTCGGCCAGGACGACGAGCCAGGGGGCCTGCCCGGGTATGTCTGAGGATGCCCGAGACCACACGCCCAAGGTCCCCGGCACGCCGCCCGACTCGCACCGGAAGCGCTCGCTACGTCATCCGACCCGG
>CAZBKU010000252.1:0-4300 GCA_964492585.1 uncultured Thermoplasmatales archaeon
AGCCGACCGGTCCTTCTCGGCGGTGGCCGACGACGTCGGGGCCAGCCGACGCACGGTCAAACGCCGCGTGGACCGGATGACCGACCAGGGGGCCCTGTACGTGGCCCCCCTGGTGGACCCTGGCAGGATCCCGGGCCTGGTGCCCTTCGACCTGTTCGTCGAGCTCGATCAGGCGGCAGGCCAGGGGACCCGCAACGAGCTGGTCAAGCGGTTCGACCAGCGGGTCCTGGCGATCCGGGCCCCCGACGTGCTCGTGGGCGAGACCTTCGACCTGGTGCTCTACGCCGAGACGATCGCCGAGGTCGAGGAGATGCGCCAGCAGGCCTCCGACGTGGAGGGGGTCCAGCGCGCCCTGGCGCTGATCACCCGGCGAACCATGGACACGGCCTGGATCGACGAACAGATCGAAGAGCGCGTCCGCTCCACGGCCCCCTCGACGACCGCCCGGTCGCGCGCTTGGACCCCGGCCGACCAGCCAGGGGCCATGTCGGGCACGCCAAGGCAGCCTTGGCCAGGTGGACACGACCGGCGGCAACCTGTCCGGTACGGGGCCTGTCGGTTGCGCTGGCCTTGGGTTGCCCGAGGTGTTGGCTTGGATCCATGGAAGCTTGCCCGGTCACGTCCAAGGATCGACCGTCGGCCTCGCAGAGGCTCGGCGACGAGATCGCGGCCCTGGTCGCCTTGACGCTCCTCCTGATCGCCCTGGTCCACCTGGCAGGAGCGATCCTGTGAACCCGGTCGTACACCCACGGGCCCACCCCGGTCCGTGGTGGGGAACCACGGTTGGTCGGTCCCGATCCACTGGACCGGCGGGTCTCTGCCCCGGTGGAGGGCGGCTCTGCGACCGCGTCGAGGACCATCTGGGCGGCTGACCGTGGCACCTGCTCCCCTCGATCTGCCCGCCTACGGGACAGCGTTGGTCTTGTTGGGCGACCTGGTTGCCCTGGTCGCCACCGTCTGGCTCTTCCGGGCAGCCGGCGCCCGACCCTGGCCGCTGGCCTTGGGCCTTGGATCCTGGCTGGTGCTAACCCTGGCCCTGGCCTGGACAGGCGTGTTCGACCTCGCCCTCACCGACCAGCTCCCCCTGGCCCTGGTCGCGGTCGTCGCGCCGTTGGTGCTGGCCGTGACGGCCCTGGGCTCCAGGCGGGTACGATCGATCGCCCGGCGCCTGGACCTGCGGTGGCTGGTGGGTGCGCAGATCTACCGGGCCGCCGGCGGCGTGTTCCTGGTCGCCATGGGCGCCGGTCTCCTACCGGCCGTGTTCGCCGTTCCGGCCGGCTGGGGCGATATCCTGGTGGGCCTGGGCGCACCGGTGGCCGCCCTGGTCGCCCTGAAGGGACGGGGCGGATGGTGGACGGCGGCCGCGTGGAACACGCTCGGCCTGGCCGACCTGGTCATGGCCGTGACCCTGGCCAACCTGGCAGGCTCGCCCACCGGCAACGTCCTGGGCGCCGTACCGACGATGGAGGCCGTCACCCGGTACCCGCTGGTCCTGATCCCCGCGTTCATGGTCCCGCTGTCCGTCTTCCTCCACCTGGTAACCTACGTCCGGCTGGGCGCTTGGACCGACGGGGAGACCCGGTAGGCAGGCCGGTGGGCTCCGGACACCGTCCCAGGGTCACCTCCCCCGAGCTTGGTCCCACCGAGCGATCTCCTCCTCGACCCACGCCTCCAGCCGTTCCACCGCGACCAACCGCTCGACATCCATGATCAGGTGTGCCTCCTCCACGCCCTCCAGGGCCACGACCGCCTCGTGCGCGATGGTCACCTCGGCCAGCGTGTCCGCGTACCCCATGAACGTCGTCCCCGGCTGCCCCTGCTTGCCCTCCCCATGCACCACCGGGACCGCCCCAGGCAAGGCATCCTGCACCTCGGAGCGGACCTCCGGTCCCTGGACCTGCACGACCACGCTGTACAACACCAGGCCCGGCGATCGCGCCTGCTCCAGCAACGGGAACAGCGCCACCAGCCCCTCCCCGAACAACCGACCCCGGCGCCTGCTGACCGTGTTCCGCGTCAACCCGGTCCGCTCGACCAGCTCGGTCACCGACAGCCTGGGCTCTGAGACCAGGTGCCGGATCAGGCGCCAATCGAGGCTCGATAAGACCGTGTCCGCCTGGTCCCCCGGCCACGGCGCCAACCCGCCACCGCCCTCCACGCTTGCACCGAGCACCTCCTCGAGCTCCAAGGCCCCAGCGCTGCCAGACGCCTGGTAGGTGTGGACCGCCACCTCGTGGGTCGGCAACAGGCTCACCCACACGACCGGGTCCACCTCGAGCACCTCCTCCAAGCGACCGCGGACCTCCCTGCCCGGGGTCGCCCAATAGATGACCGAGGCCCGATCGAAGACCGCTGCGTGGGGCAACCCGACCCAACCCTTCAGGGGGCCCTCTTCCTGCATCCGGTCCAACCGGGTCTTCACCGACGTGCCCGACAGGCCGACGGTCCGTCCTAGGGCCTGGTACGAGATGGTGGGATCCTCCAGCATCCCGACCAGGATCTCGAAATCGCGGCCATCCATCGCTACGGACCGTCGACCCCCACGTACGCGTTTAAAGATGTGCATCCTCCAAGCCGCGCGTCCGCAGCTTGGATGAACCCCGCCACAGACCATGGGGTTGCAGGCCCGGGCGACCGGCCTCCCTGGACGCGGATCCTCGCTCCTCGGACCGGGGACCCGCGGCCTGCAGGAGTCCGACCCATGCAAGCAACCACCACCCCTCAGCGCAGCCTCTGTCAGCAGCCCACGCACGGGACCCGGCCCGTCGGCCCCGCGTCCCTCGAACGGTCCCCGTCCCGGTCCATCTCGGACCACGCTGGGGACCCGGCCGCCCTCGAGCCCACCGGCAGGAAGTGCCAACGATGACCGAGGACGAGCAAGGGGCCCGCTCGAGGAAGGCCCGGATCGGGCTCTGGATCCTGACGAGCCTCCTGGCGGTCTTCTTCGCGGGCGGTACGATCGGCAAGCTCGCCGGGAGCCAGGAGATGGTCGAGGCCTTCCAAGCCTGGGGTTACCCCGCCTGGTTCATGTACGTGGTCGGCGCAGGGGAGATCGCCGGCGCCATCCTGCTCCTGCTCCCGCGCACGGTCGTGCCCAGGGCCTCGCTTCGATCCTGGGGTGCCCTTGGGCTATCGGTTATCATGGTCGGAGCCGTTGGCACGCACCTCGCGCACGCCGAGTACCTGGAGACCTTGCTTCCCGGGGGGTTGCTCGTGGTGCTGGTCGGGGTGGCCCTGTCAGCCAAGCCCGACCGCCTGGCCGAGGTGTGAGCTTCGATGGTGCTGATGATCGGCACCCTGGACGGGGTGCATCGCTGGTCGATGACGCCTGGGGATCCTATCCAGCCCGTGCTGGACTGCGGGGACGCGGTGGCCGTGGACACGTTCCCCAACGTGGAGGGGGTGTTGGCCGCCACGCGCACCGGGTTGTACCGATCGACCGACCAGGGGGACACCTGGGAGGACCTTGCGGTGCCGCACAGCGAGGTGTTCTCTGTCGTGGCCAGCCCGGATGGTCGACGGCTCTACGCGGGTACGCACCCGGCGCATCTCTTCGTCTCCACCGATGTCGGCCAGACGTGGGAGGAGCTTGAGGCGTTGCAGGACCAGCCATCGCGGAGCACGTGGCATACACCCCGGCACCGGGATGCCGCGCACGTGCGCACCCTTGCTGTACACCCCGAGGCACCCGAGCGTGTGGTGGCTGGCATCGAGGTGGGCGGGATCCACGTGAGCGACGACGCAGGGAAGACGTGGATCGAACGTCGCGCGGGGCTCGAGGATCGACGGGACGACGATCTCCAGTACGATGTCCATCACGTCCTGATGACGGGACGGGACACGTTCTTCGTCTCGTGCGGGTACGGCTTCTATCGGACCCGGGATGCCGGTGCATCGTGGACACGGCTCGACGGTTTGCTCGACCATCGTTACTTCCACGCGAGCATCGAGCACGAGGATCGGCTGGTCGTGGCAGCCGAGAGCTTCCCACCGGGACCGTACGGTGGTGACGCGATCGCGGACGGGGCGCTGTTCGTCTCCCGGGACGAGGGGGACACCTTCGGACCCGTGGCCTACCCTGGTGGCCCCGCCGAGGTCGTGACCGCCCTGGCATCGGTCGACGGCTCTCTGATGGCGGGTACGAGCCGGGGGCGCGTGCTCGAACGCGATGAGGAGCGGTGGAGCGAGATCGGTCAAGCACCTGCCTGGGTCCGGGCGTTGGCTCAAGGCTGATGGGGGTTCAGGAAGCGTTGGCCGGCCCTGGCTATGCTCGGCGTTCCCGACCTCCGGTCGAAGGTCG
>CAZBKU010000253.1:0-3678 GCA_964492585.1 uncultured Thermoplasmatales archaeon
GCTCGAGGGGATTTGAACCCCTGGCCTGCCGGTTAAGAGCCGGCCGCTCTGCCTAGCTAAGCTACGAGCCCGGGTGGCCGGCCCAAAGAGCTTCCCCTATTTGACCGCTTCGTTGGCGCTAGGGGCCATGCGGCGGCCAGGCACGGGGCTTTAGACCAGGTAGCTGGCCAGCAGGGTGAACGTGGAGAAAATCATGATGAGGACCAGGAAGATGCTGATCATCTTCTTCGCGTCCACGTTGTCGGTGAGGCCCATCACCTTCGCGTAGTGGCCATCCTGTGAAAAAGGTTGAGGAACGGTCGCCGCCCACCCATCCCTGGCCGGCGACCGTCGAGACCGACCGCCGGTCAGGTCGCCTTGAGACGGCCCAGGACCGGTTCGAAGACGCGACCACGGTCCATGAGCATGTTCATGGCTTCCTCGACGTCCTCCTCGCCGACACCCTGTTCGGCGGCGTGGGCGACGATGTCGTCCCAGAGCGCGCCGTCCCCGTCGTCGAGGGCCTCGACCAGGTCGAAGACGACCGCTTCAGGGTCGGGGGCAGGACCGCCTCCCTCGGGGTCGGCCCCCTCGGGTACCTCGACGGTCTGCGGTTGGGGCGGCTCCTCGGTGGCTTCCGTGCCGCCTTGGCCGGTGGTGGGTGCCACGGTGGCCGGTTCTGCCGGTGTCCCCTCAGGCCCGGTGGCGGGCCCAGGGTCGGCCTCGGCGTCAGATGTGGCGCTGTCGACCATCTTGGGCTCGGGCGCGGCCGGCATCAGGTAGCCCAGGGCGTCGCTGACCAGGGAGAGGTAGCCGTCGAGATCGATGGGACTGTAGAGCTCCCTGGCCTCGAGGACACCCTTGGATAGGCGTGGCGGGATGTCCAGGTCGGTGAGCAGCTCCTCGGTGGGGTCCTCCATCTGGAGGGCCTCGCCCACGGCCTCGATGCGGTCGAGGGTGTGCTCGGCGGCCTCGAGGATCCAGGCGTCGCGGGCCTGGCTGGAGAGCCCGTGGATCGTCTCGGGCCGGATGCTGGTGTAGACCACGCCCTCCTCCGGGCTGTAGGTCCGGGCCTTGCCGACCACGGCCACGATGGCCGGGGGTTCCAGCTCCTGGAGGGCTTGGAGGGCCTCGGGCTGGTACTGGCCGGCGTAGACGTGGAAGACGCCGGTGGGGTCGGTGATCTGGGCGCGTCGCACGCCGCCTTCCTCGCCGACGGGGTCGTTGCTGGTGAGGACGCCCACGGCGAAGAGCCGGTTGATGCGGGAGCCTAGCGGGGTGACGACGTAGGTCGGGTCCCGTTCGCCGCCCTGGCTGACCTCGTGGCGGGCGTCGTTGAACTCAGCCGCGAAGACGCGCCAGGCCGGTTCCCGGGCGTTGTACGTCTCTTCCTCTTGCTCCTCGTCCGCGTTCTCGTTCTCTTGGTTGGCCATCATCTAGACCACCACCTCTTCGGTGAGGACGTGGACACGGTCAAGCAACGCTTCGGCTCTGCTTTCCACGTCGTCGAGCTCTTTGCGGTCGATGCTGTCCACCATCAGGGTCGTCCCGTAGTCGTCGTGGGTGGCGTTGCCGTTCACGACGACCCGCTGGAGGAGGATCTCCTCCTGGATGTTCTCGCGTACGATCTCGCGGTCGTAGGTTTCCTGCACGAGCTCCTGGCAGGCCTCGAGGTCCTTGCCGAGGATCTCCTCGGTGAGGTTGCGGTTGAAGAACGCGGTCACCGCACCGGTGCCGTCGTCGATGACGGCCTTGATCCGTAGATCCGGTAGGCCTTCGACGCGGCCATGTAGCCGGCACTCGCGGTCCTGGAGGACCCGCCGGCACTCGGGACAGCGCAGGATCAACCCGGACCCTTCGCGGACCTCTAGGACCACGGCGTCGACCTTGACACCGATCGCGCCACCCGAGGCCTCGAGCTCGGCCACGGTGTAGGGCTTGTTCTTCTTGAGCTCGGAGATCGGTGGGAGCCGGTCGTCGTCGAGCGTGCTGACGTTAGCATGCTCGCCGAAGTTCAGGCTCGCCAGGCCGCGGAAGGCCCGGACGTAGGCGTTCTCGATCTCGACGACCTGGCCGTCCTCGAGGCCATGGTCGTCCCAGCACGTGTAGGAGACACGGCCGGTCTCGTCGGCCAGCTCACCCTCCCAGAGGGTCTGGGTCTTGCCCTTGACCTCGACGTCCCGCTCGTTCACGGTCAGGATGCGGCCGACGGTCGTGACCGTGTCCATGCCCGGTTGGAGAGCCTTGACCTTGTGCTGCTCGCCGCCGGTGGTGAGGGCCTGGCTGTCCTTGAGGGCTTGGGCCTCGGGCACCTCGGCGTCGTCGGCGGGCTCGACCTCGCTGCTCTCGCCGAAGTTGAGCTGGACGGCGCCCCGGAACGTCCGGACGTAGGCGTCGTCGATGGTGACCGCTTGTCCGGGCTCGAGATCGTGGTCGTGCCAGGCGGTGTAGGCGACCTTGCCGCTGGCATCGGCGATCTGGCCTTCCCAGATCGTCTTGGGTTCGCCTTGGACCTGGACGGTCCGGTCGTCGACGGCCAGGATCCGGCCGGTGACGCTGACCGAGCTCATGCCCGGTTCCAGGTCCCCGATGTCCATCTCCCGGCTGGCGCCGGCCACGGTCCGTGCCTCGGCCTCAGGACGGGCCTCGGGCAGATCCTCGAGGGGGGCGATCTCGCTGTCGTCGAGGATCTCGACCTCGGTGTTGTCGCCGATGTTGACCTGGGGTTCCCCTTGCCACGTGCGGACGTAGGCATCGGAGATCTTCAGGACCTGGCCGGGTTCCAGATCCAGATCGCGCCAGGCGGTGTAGGCCACGCGGCCGGTCTCGTCGGCCAGGTCGCCTTCCCAGATCGTGGTCTCTCGACCTCGGGCGGTGACCTCCCGCTGTTCGACGGTGGCCACGCGCGCGGTCAGGTCGATCGACCCGTCGCTGGCGCTGATGTCCTTGGCGTTCTTCTTCGTCTTCCGCTGGCCGCCGAGACTGGTCAGAAGGTCCCGTTTGGCCTGGTGGAGCGGGACACCGTGGTCGAGCCACCGTTCCAGCTCCGCGCGGATCTTCTCTTTCGACACGTCGTCGTCAAGCGCCCGGGTGAGTTCTTCGACGTGGGGCGCGATGTCTTCTTGTTGTGGCATCTGGAGCCACCTTCACCTGGGGAAGACACGGTCGCTTAAGTAGAAGAGCCCCGGGCCTCCGAAACTAACCGCCGGTGGGCCCGGTCGTTCCGGTGCAACGCCTGGAGGTCTACTTCTTCTTCTCCTTCATCAAATCGACGAGATCGAAGTAGGTGCCGCACTCCTTGCACTTGTACTTGTTGTTGAGGATGGGCACGACGGCGCGCTCCTCGCAATCGGGGCAGGGTTCAGGCAGAGTGGGAACCTCCAGCAGTCGATGTGAGGGGTCTATCGAGTCTAAACCTTTCCCTTATGGCCACAGCCCTTCCCGGGATCCTCACCGGACGCCCCAGACACCCAGACGGCCGTCCTGGACCATATCCAGGGTCTGGTGCTCGACCTGACGGCACCACCAGGCCTCGGTGAGCCGGATGACCAGCACGCTACCCAGGACCAGACCGGTGGCGACCACGGTCAAGATGGTGAAGCCGCCGTGCCAGTCGGCCACGGTGAACGGGGGCAGCTGGAACCAGGAGGCCACCAGGGCCGAGCCGCCCCGGGCAATCCGCGAACGGTACACGGAGTT
>CAZBKU010000253.1:3688-4279 GCA_964492585.1 uncultured Thermoplasmatales archaeon
CAGGGCCGAGCCGTTGAGGACGACGAGCAGGCCGGCGGCCACGCGCTCGAAGGCCAGGTGCATGGCACCGGCCCGGTCGGCGGCCTCACCCATGGAACCGGCGCCTTGGGCCGACTGCATCCAGGTCTGCCAGCCGTCCTTGAGGCTGGAGGCCCAGGACCGGACCTCGAGCCATCCCAAGAGCCCGCCAAGGGCCAGGCCGGCGAGGATCGAGGCACCGTAGAGGAGGACGAACTCGCCCATCCTTGCAGGATCGAGCAGCTCGGCGACCAACGCGCCGAGCAAGCTGAGGCCGATGATCGCGGCCAGCGAGGTCAGGCCGCGCCGCTGGCCCTGCTTAGCAAGGTCGAGGAAATCTTTGCTGACGCCGAACGGCATGTCCCATCCCAGCCCAGGACCCTCGGGTGAGCATGAAAGCGTTTCCCTTTGGTCCGGTCACCGGTCCGCGGCGCCGTCGGCCACGCCTTGGGCCAGCTCGGCGGCCAACGCGCCGGTCTCCTTGGGTGAGCGGCCGTCGGTGATCCGGGCCACGAAGGCTGAGCCGACCACGATGCCCTCGGCCCCGGCGGCGACCAGCTGGCGGGCGTGGTC
>CAZBKU010000254.1:0-4279 GCA_964492585.1 uncultured Thermoplasmatales archaeon
GCGGCGGCCAACGCATCGGCCTCCTTCCCGGTCTCAAGGATGACGTCGATGTCCTTGGTGCCTTCCTTCTGGTCGCGGAACGCCATGGCGCCCCCGCCGATCACGTAGAGTTTGACCGGCCGTTCGAGCTTGCCGGCCAGCTTGCCAAGCTCGGTCTCGATGTACTCCCGGTCGAACTCCTTCACGTCCCCACCCCGTACTGTCGGCGGTAGCGGTCATGTTCCTCCCAGGGTAGGAACCTTCCGACCTGCTCGCGGCGCTCCACGTACTCGGCAAGCTGCTCGGCCTCATCGCGGAGGCCGTAGATCCGTGCCTTGTGGTCGAGGTTGTCGGGTCGGGTCTTCTCGTAGACAAGCGCAGCGTAGGATCGGTGGATCCGGCTTTCGGGGTCGACGAGGAGCGCTTGGAGGATGGCGTCGGCGGCGTCCAGTTCTCGCGTGGAGACGTAGTAGTAGGAGCGCTGGCCGGTCATCAGGGGGACATCGTACAGGCCGAAGCGGGAGAGCGCACCGGGGCGTATGGTCTCTCCCTCGAGGTCGTTGGGGGAGCGGAGCAGGAGCTCTGGGCCAAGGTGCCAGATGAGGCCAGCATCCCGGTCGATCCTGCTGGTCCTGTGGTGGGCGGTGGTTCTTGTCAGCTCGGAGAGGAACTCGCGGAGCGCGGAGAGGCGGGGGTTGATGCGGTACCCGTTCTCTGTCTCGACGAGCAAGCCGCGGGGGGCGTGGGTCTCGATCGCGTGGTAGATGGCGCGCCGGGTCTTGTCGCAGACCTCGGCTGTGAGCGCGGGGTGGTTCACCCGGTCGAGCACGTGGAGCACGGTGGGCCTGTCACCGTGGAGGACCCGGTCCCAGTCGCTGCGGGGCTGATCGAAGATCAGCGCGCGGGCCAAGGGGGGTAGAGCCTTGGAGGTGCAGGCGACCACGAGGTGGCCGGCCTCCTTGTGCGTCTCCACCACGCCCTGTTCCTCAAGCGTCTTGACCGCTTTCCGAGCGGTTCCCTGCTGGAGCGCGTTCTCTTCTGCGATCTGGGTGAGCCGCTTGGGCTCCTCGAGGCTGACGAGCACGGAAAGCTGGGCGGGCGGGACTGGCACTTGTGAAATCTAAGTATCTTTCCTTATATGTAAACTTACTTAGACTTCACAAAACGGTGTTTCAGGGCTTTGAGGGAGGCCCGAGCTGCCCAGGCCGAGAACCTGGCTCGTCGTAGAAGCGGGCCACGACGCACGTGAACGGCTCGCAGGCCGGAACTCGGGCGGGAGGGGAGCAGAAGGCCTGGCGGGGACGAACCGGGGATTCGACAAGTCTACGGTTGGGTTCGTCGTGCATCCAGCGATGGGGTTCGCGCTCTTCGACAGGTCGACCTCGGCCGTCTTCGCGGCGATCTTCGGGCTGGCCCTCTGGCCCGCGGTCCTGCTCGCGTTCCGAGAGAAGGTGGGGAAGCGTGGCTGGGAGCTCTACTGGGGCTTCGGCTGGGGCATCATCGTGGCACCGATCCTTGTCCTGACGCTCGGCCTGGGGTACGTCACGCCCGCCCGGTTCCCCTTCCTCTCCGGGGATCTCATCTGGACGGGGTTCGTGGGCCCCATCCTCGAGGAAGCCTGCAAGGGCCTCGGTGTCGTCCTGATCCTCTGGTTCACCGCCAGACGGGGCCGGACGTGGGGGCCGCTTGGCTACTTGGTCTTGCTCGGCGGGTCCGTTGGGTTCGGGTTCACCGTGGGCGAGGCGGTCGTGCAGGCGTGGGCAGAACGTGCCGGGGGTGATGCGATCAACCACGTGACATTCGGGGTCGAGATGGTGGCCGGTTACCTGCACGCCGGGACGACCGCTCTTGTCGCGCTAGCCACGGGGATCTGGTCGCGGTCGAAAACCGCCGCGGTGGCCGTCGTTGTCCTGGCTACCGGGATCCATGTGCTGAACAACAGCGCAGTTGTGCTAGGCCGTGGCCTGGGTCTCGAGTTCTTCCTCTGGCTGGGCCTGCTCGTGTTCATGCTCTTCTTCTGGCAAGGGTTCCGGGTGCCCGAGGCCTGGCTTGAGCGGTTCCCTGGCGAATGGTAGGCTGTGGCCCGGGTAGCCGTTGGCGACCCCTTGACAGCGCCCGCGAAACCCGCGAGGACCGGGCCACCGAGCACCTGGCCGCCTGGACCCCCTGGCTGATCCTCCTCGCCCTGGTCCTCCTAGCCGGGTACTTGGCCCGCAACCGCGTCGGCGAGCACCTGGCCAAACTCAAGGCCAACCTCCGCCACGATCGCACGACCCGCTGGATCCAAACCGGCGACCGGCTGTTCGAGATGCGAGAGTACGAGGACGCGATGACCTGGTACCAGCGCGTCGTCGACGTCTACCCCAACAGCATCGAGGGCTGGAACAGCATCGCCGCCGGCCACCAGGAACTCGGCCACCACGCCCAAGCCAGCCACGCCTACGAGAAGACCCACCGCATGTTCACCGAGGGTGATGCCACCAGCTTGGCCTCAGCCATGCTGTGCGCCCACCGCGCCGGCGACACTGACCGCGCCATCAAACTGGCCCAAGAGCTGGCCACCATCGACCCGGAGCTAGCCCGCCATCGCCTAGGCGAGCCCCGGCTGGCTGAGCTGCGCAAGAAGGCCGGGCTGTCGAGCTTGTTCCGGCGCAAGGAGCCCGATGGGGCGAGTTATGCTTGACCTCGCGGTTCCCGCCCGACGGCGGGCAGTACGCCCCCACCCGTCTCTGTGTCCCCACCCATCAAGCCTGAGGTGAAGAGCATGCAGAACCAAGAACAGATCCTGCGAACCGAGATCATCCAGACGATCCAAAACGTCCGTGCAGACCTCGAGGGACTCCTATCCGAGGACACCACGTTCTACGAGGCTATCCGATTGGAGCGACCTCCGTCCCTGGATGATCCCGCGAGGGGGACCTCCCTCCATGCGCAGGCGGATGCGGTCAGGGCCTCCACCGACCAGCACCTCGGTACGATGGAAGAGGAGTTTCGGGGCGAGTGGTGGGAGACCGGTGAGAAGGAGGACCGTCGTCACCACCTGGTCTCCGCCGGATCCCTGTTGTCTGTGATCCGCTCTGATCTCGACGCTCTCGAAGCGGCCGTCCGGGAGGCGTTCCCGCAGCAAACCCCGGACGCCGAGGAGGATCCCTCGGACGCTGGCACGCCGCAGACGGGCGCTCAGAGCGTGATCACCGGGTTCTTCAAGAAGCTCAAGAACCTGATCCGTCCGAAGCTCAAGGCCATCTCCTCCCGCCTCTGGGCGTTGCTCTCGAACCTCCTCACCCCCAAGGAGTGGACGATCAGCGGCGACACCGGTGTCTCCCTCCTGGGGTTGCAGGGCTCGGTGGGGCTCTCCATCACGTTCGGGCCCTGACGTCGACGGCCATCGACGGTCGGACGCGCCACCGACCGTCCCCCATTGCAGGCTCTGGTCGGAGCCCATCTCCCGACCCTTGCCGGTCCTGAGCCGTGGCGAGCCCCTGGGCCGTGTCCATCATCACGTGCTCTCCCGGGGAAGAGATAGGCGAACGACTAAGCTGAGCCGCTCGATATCGGCGGCGGGATGACCGAGCTGGCACGCACGAGGCTCGTCGGACGTGATGGCGAGGGCCGGCTCAAGCTGAAGTGGATGAACTGCGGCAAGGAACTGCGAGAACGTCATCCCGAAGACACCCCGGGAGGCCTCTGGCTCGTCCACGCGCCGTTCGGGTCCTGCACGAGGTAAGTTCATCGAGGACCTTCTCCCGCGGCCCGCTTGAGGTTGACCCTAGGGACGGGTCCGCAACAGGCCTCGGTCTGTTCGCATATCAAGCGGGGGTTGACCACCCAGCGCGGCCATGGGGAACGCCTATGCCTTCAGAAGTACACTAGTCCATGATGATCGTCTCGGCTTGGACCAACGGCAGCGGCACGTACGGGCTCCGGATCGGCAAGCCGAACGTGCGCGAGCACTTCCCGAAGTCGCGGCGGGAGGTGGAGATCGTCATCGAAGGCCGTGTCTGCCGCTACCCTCTCAGCGACACTTTCTGGACCAGTTGCCCGGAACACCGAGGCGGCAGGATCAGCGCTTGGCTCAAGGAGAAGGGGTTGACCTCCTGGCCGTCCGGCGAACCACCGAGCCTGAAGCTTGAACCGCTGGAGGAAGGGCGGTTCCGGCTGGCAGCGCCCGACGAGATGCGTTCCTAGACCCCGGACGCCAGCGGCGAGACCCGATCGAGGTGCGCGCCGGGGTCAGTGATCCTCCACGACACCGGCTCACCGGAAGCCAAGCGGTCCTGCGGGACGAGGGGCAGCCCTC
>CAZBKU010000255.1:0-3794 GCA_964492585.1 uncultured Thermoplasmatales archaeon
CTCGATGTAGAAGACCAGCGGGTTCCAGCCCTCGCGGAACGTGATGGTCGCTCCGTCGCCCCAGCCGAAGATCTCGACGTTGCCTCGGTGGAGGACGACGTCCTCCTGGTTGCGTCGGTCCCGGTCGAGGATCTGGCCGGCCACGGAAGGTCCGTCGGAGGTCCGGTTCCGATTGCCGTCGTCATCGTGGAGCCAGACATCGGTGTTGCCTTCCTCGATCGTGTACGCGTCGATACCGGGACTGTCGTCTACCGGCGGGACCGCGGGTTCCAGGCGGTTCCAATCGGCAAGGGTGGTCGCATGGTCGTCCAGGGGACAGGCAACGTAGCTGGTCAAGGCCTGGGTGGTGTCGCGGGTAAGCAGCACACCGTCCTGAGTCTGGCCCCGGTCGTCGTACTTGAACCGGACGTTCTGGGTGCCGTTGGCCTGGAGGGTAGCGTTCTCGGGGACCAGCTCTAGTTGGGAGGCGGGGTTGGGCTGGGTCGTGCTGCCCACGTCGACGAACCTGACGTGTGCAGGGGTGACCTGGCGTAGCTCAGTCCCGTTCTCGTTGGCCGTCATCAGGTGGATCGCCAGGGTGCCCGGTCCGGGCACGGTAGCGGTCCAACTGGTGGGATCGCTGTCGCCGGAGACGGTGCACGGAGATCCGTCGCCGCCATCGGTGAACGAAACAGAGAGACGGTGGGTCGCCGCACTCGCGTTCTCGGAGATCGACGCGGGGCCGTCCAACGGCTCACTGGTGCAGGACTCGGTCCCCTGGTCGGTCGTGTACGTGAAGTCTACCTTGCTGGGCACCTCCTGTTGGTCGGGGTCGAACCGGCTGCCCTCGAACAGCTCGGAGGCGAACTCCACGGTCGAGGACTGTTGGGTCCCGATGGCGTGCCGGCTGACCGAGTCGGTGGTGATCTGGCCGACGTGGCCGAAGAGGAAGCTGACGGTGGTCCTGGAGGGCGTGCTGTCCTGGCTGGTGTCGTCCCAGGCCAGGTCCAGGGTCACCTCGTCCCCGGCGATCGGGTCGGCGTCGGTCACGTCGAGGAGGAGCGGTAGCTTGCAGATGACCCGGGGATCGCTGTCGTCGGTCTCGGAGGTCTGGTCGTCCTTCGACGCGCACTCCCAGTGCTCGCCGTCGTCTTGGTTCACATCATCGTCGTCTCGCACGTTGTGGTCTCGCGTGAAGAGGTCCTTGAGCTCGGTGGGGTCGTCCTCGTCGGACAGGGGCAGGTCGAAGGCCTGCTGGACCGTGGTCCGGTCGATGATCGTGTCGCCATCGTCGGTAGTGTCGCGGCCCTTGAGCTGCCAGGCGAGGCTCAGCGGGTTGGCGGCCTCGTCGATCTCCAGGCTGGGCTGGAGGGCGACGGTGCCGTTGTTCTCCAGGTAGATGACGACCTCGTGGAGGTCGGTCGTCGGGGGCACGACCTCGACGACCTCGCCGCCGGTGACGTCGCGGACGTTCTGCCGGATGCCGGATTGCTCCAGGATGCGGATCTGGGGGTTGCCCTCGATGTCGAAGATGAGGGCCGGCTCGCTGGGGTCCAGCGGGATGGGTTGGTCATCCTCCGTGTCCAGGAGCTGGAACTGGCAGCGGTAGGTGGTGTCACCGCTGGGCTCGACCTGGCGGCCGACCTCGATCTCGAGGTTGACGTCGCGGGACTCGCCGGGCTCCAGGGTGATCTCCTCGAGCGGCGTGCCCGCGGTCGTCGTGGTCTCAAGCGCGATCGTCGCCTCGTCCTGGGTTTCCGGGTTGACGTCCTCGCCGCAGGGCCCCACGGAATCGTCATCGTCGAGGGCAATCCTGAACGTCTTGCGGAGGTTGCCGGTGTTGGTGACGGTCGTGGCGGCGGTCTCCTCGGTGTCGGGGTTCAGCGTGAAGCTCTGGGTCTCCTCGGCGTCGTCGCCGAAGGCGAGGCTTCCCCGGGTGACGGGGATCAGGCCGGCCTCGACGAAGAGGTCCTGGGTCTGGAGGGTCGGCCGTTCGGACTCGCCGCTCCAGACGGTCACGTTGATCGTCCGATACGCCAGGCCCTCGGCGTCGTCGTCGGGCGTGAAGCGAGCCAGGATGCGGTGGGGGCTGGGATTCGAGTCACTGGTCCGCGCCGGGACGGTGACCTCAACGCGGCGTTCGCCGGTGGTGTCGTCGCTGGGGTCGTTGGGGGTGCCCTTGGTGTCCACGAGGTCGACGTCCCAGCCCTGGGCCCCGTCGCGGTGACCCCAGCGGACCACGATGGTGTCCTCGCTGGTGCCCCAGTTCTCGACGATGATGGGCACGTCGATGCTGCCGTACCCGCCGTCCTGGTCGGGCAGGAGGTCCACGGCCCGGAAGCAGGGCAGGCGGTTGTCCGTTGTGAACTGGTTGTCGCCGGTCAGCCCGTCACCGCGCTCGGCGTTGACTGGGATGGGTTGGGCGGCCCCACCGGCCTCGCTTGGCTGGAAACAGCCGGGCGTGTCGTGGAAGGCCTGAGCCACCTGCGAGCATGCCGTAGCATCAGAGGGATCGGCGAAGCAGGCCGCGTAGTCGTCGTCGAGGGAGGCCTCGGTCGAGGGTGCCACGATACTGACGCCGCGCTGCTGTACCTCGTACTCCGTGATGGTGAGAACGCCCAGGCCCTGGTTCTGCCCCCGATCGTGCCAGTCCTCGACGAAGAGGTTGCCGAACTGGTCGCGCAGGATCGTGCGGAGATAGAGGTGATCGACGGTCCGTCCGTCCTCGGTCTCAAGCAGGTCATCGTTCATCTTGAACGACACCTCACGGTCCCCCTCGTCGGTACCGTCGGACAGGAGGACATCGAACGCTTTGCCACGAGGTCCGTCAGGGATCGGATGGTCGATGGCTTGGCAGTCGGGAGCGCCGGTCGAGTGGGTCATATAGCCACCGAACGGGTCGTCGACGCTGGGGTTGGGGTTGTTCGCGCTGTCGGGGAAGATGTGGCAGACCCAGATGGTGCTCCCCTCAAGGTCGCTCTCCTGGCCGCTCAGTTCTAGGCTCAGCGTGCTGGTCACACCCAGTTCGGGAGGCGAGGGCTCCAGGGTCGGCGTGTTCTGCAGGTCGACAGTGGGATCCGCCGTAGAAACCTCCTGGGTGACCGCGGCCGACGTGTCCTCGTCGCTGGAAACACCGCCGAAGGTCTCGACGATGGGATGCAGGACGTAGTCCGAGTTGGCCTGCAGTGACTGGATGCCGTCGCTGTCGGACGGGTTGCTGGCCGTCTCGATGAGGAAGTAGCATTCTCGTTCCTCCCCCCACAACAGAGCGGGCTCCTGTGCGGAGGTGCAGCCCGTGTCGGGGAGATGGATCTCGTCCCCTTGTGGGTCGAGGACGGTGAGGCCGGTGGCCAGATGGACCTTCTCCTGGTCCTCGGACAAGAGCCTGGGACCATCGCCGGCCGGGACCCCCGGGCGGCCCTCCAGCTCGGTTTGGAAGGTGTACTCGACGAAGTCCTGCTGGTTGGGCTGCTCGTCAGAGGTACCGGAGGTGACCAACCGGAACCGGATGAGGCTGGTGCTGAGGCTCGTCCAGTCCAACCGAACCAGCCAAATCCCGTCATTGGGGATGTCCTCGACGGTGCTGCCGGTACCCTCCTGCCAAGCGCCCTGGTCGGGGTTCCAGACGAAGGGGGTCACGCTGTTGACGACCGGGTCCTGGTTGTCGACGGTGACCTTCTGCTGGGTGCTCAACGCCGAGACGTCGCCCTGGCTGACCCGAACGGCGACGTTCCTCACCTCCCCGCCCGTGGGTGCCCACGTGAGGGTCGTGGTCGTCCCGGGACCACTGGACTGGACGGGTCCCCCCAGGAGCG
>CAZBKU010000255.1:3804-4135 GCA_964492585.1 uncultured Thermoplasmatales archaeon
AGACGTCCCCGCCATCTGAACCGCAGAACCAGCCGTCGTCGACGCCGGACGGTTGGGGGCAGCCCCCGTCGCCGTCGCGGGCGACGTGCTCGAGCGTGAACTGGGCCTGGTCGCCGCTGAAGATCGTGGGGCTCGGATCGAAGGTCACATCGGGGAACCCGGCGGTGCTGAAGCCGATGGTGGGGGCCTGGTCACCACCCCAGAGACCGCGAGCGGCATCGTGGCTCTCGGTGAGTTGGAACTGGAACCCGAACGGTGCCTCGGTGCCGGAGATCGTGACCTCGTCGAAGATCCACTCCCAGAGCTTCTGGTCGTCCACGGGGTCCTCCAC
>CAZBKU010000256.1:0-4134 GCA_964492585.1 uncultured Thermoplasmatales archaeon
TCCGTATCGCTGTCATAAGGGAGGAAGTCCCCCTCTTCCTCGTCCTGGGCGTGGGCGATGGGCTTCGGACGGGGTTCGGTGGCGGGCTCTGCCATCATCCTGTATGCCCGCCCGTGGCCACATAAGGGTTCCGTCTAATGCTACGTAACTCCAGGGCCGATGAGACCCGCGCTCTGCGTGTAGCAGGGCGCGTGCATGGCCATACTCCACCCCACAAGCAGGACTGGGTCGCGCTCGAACCAGCCTCCGGCGGCCGCCGGGCGGGGAGGGTTCAGGCTGCACCAAGAGAGATATGGATCTCTCGGCCCTCAGGGCGGGCGATCTTCTCGCGGCCCCGCCGGATTCTCGTGACCAGCCCTAGTCTGCTGAGGATGTCCAAGTCCTCGCTCACGTTCTTCGGGTCGCGTCGGACCTTCTCAGCCAATTCCGTCAGGTTCAGAGGGGACTTGGCAGTTGCGAGTTCCTCTAGCAACTCCAGTCGCTTCTCCGTCAGGCGGGCCATATCCCCCGGCTCGAGAGTGGAAATGGTCTCGACCCGGAACGTCTCATCCAGCCGACTCTCGTCTGCCTCCAGGAGTTCGAGCGTCAGCAAATCATCCTGAGCTTCGAATGCGTCCTCTTCCTCAGCCGCCTCTCGGAGTTCGGTACGAGAGCCCCATTTATGGAGGATTCGCTGGTAGAACTCACGTCCGCTTAGTCGTTCCTCGACTCGGATCTCCATTGCTGCACACACTCCTCAAACGCTTTCCAGTCGAACCATTCGTTGTCTTCCGCATACGCCCGCATGATAGATTCTGCTTCTCGTCGCGTCTCGATGCGGGTCGGTTCCGATGGGCCGTTGATCGGGTGGTGGATATGGACGCCCTCGTGGTCGTCTTCGTTGTAGGCGCAGACTCGGTACCCACGGACCAAGTCGGTCACGCTCCACTCTCCGGCTGTGTTCTCCTGAACCCGGAGCCATCGCTTCACGTTTGGTCACAGGGACCAATAGTATCCGATCCACCATAAATGTTTGGTGTCTAGCGCCAAACTTCCGGGCTAGGGGGTATGGCCATATTCAGAGCTCAAAGCAGGATCCGCACGCCTTCACTTCCCGATTGGCCCAAGGCGTACTCTCCTGCATCGGTCATGGCCATGCTTCGCAACCGATGCAGGATTAGCACGTCCTACTCTGCTGTTCGACCGAGGCCGTACACTCCTGCTTCGAGTATGTCCATACCCCGCGCTCGAAGCAGGATCGCGGCGCCAACGAGGGTGAGAGCCTCCAGGGCGTCGTCGAACGGCCTGGGGAGAGAGGCTGGAGGCGTCCAGGGGCCCGGACGAACCTCGCCGGACCGTCGAGACCTCCGCACGTGTGGCATATAAAGCTGCTCGATCGCCAACACCGGCCCGGCGACGGTTGATACGCCCGGGCGACCAGGTGGAGGACAAGATGACCCTCCAACACCACGAACGCCCGGACAGCGTGACACAGACCGACGTACAGGCCTGGCGATGAAGCCCGGCGTCCGCACCGGGGCGGCGTTCATCCTGCTCGGCGTCCTCTTCGGCACCACGTACGCCGGGATCAAGACGGGCCTTGCCGACCTGCCCGCGCTCTTCTTCGCCGGGCTGAGGTTCGACCTGGCCGTGGCCGGCCTGATCGCCGTGCTCGTCGTCAAGGGCGGCCAGGTGCTCCCACGCACCCGCGGCGACGTGCTCGCCATCGGGATCAGCGGCGTCTTCATCATCGCCGCCAACAACGCGCTCCTGTTCCTCGGCCAGGGCCACCTGTCCCCCAGCATGGCCTCGGTGCTCTACAGCCTGGCCCCCTTGATCACGCCCCTGTTCGCCCTGTCCCTGCTCGATGACGAAAGCCTCACGCGCCGCGGGGCCGTCGGGCTGGTGATCGGCCTGGTCGGCGTGATCGTGATCCTGCGACCGGGCCCGGGGTCGCTTGCCTCCAGCGGCGGCCTGGGCCAGGCGCTGATCTTGGCAGCGGCCACCGCCGTGGCCGCCGGCAGCGTCCTGTTGCGCCGGGTGGAACTAAGCCTGCCCAACGCCTCCCTGGCCGGGTGGTCGATGGGCGTGGGCGCGTTGCTCCTCCACGGCACCAGCTTGCTGGCCGGCGAGGTGCCCGTCCTGGGCCAGGTGTCGAGCGCCTCGTGGCTCTGGCTTGTTTGGGTGGCCCTGCCGGGCACCGCGCTGGCCTACGTGCTCTTCTTCCACCTGCTCGAGGAGGTCGGTGCGATCCGGTCGAGCCTGGTGACCTACATCGTGCCCGTGTTCGCCACCCTGGTTGGGTGGCTGGTGTTCGGCGACCTCGTGGACGCGTGGACCGTGGCCGGGTTCCTGGTCGTGGTCTCGGGGTTCGCGGTCTTGCACTGGCCCACGCTGCAGGGCTTGGTCGGCCGCGGTCGGCGGCCGGGACCGTCGAGCCTGAGCGAGCCACCGAGCCCGAGCGGGCCGCCGAGCGTCGGGCCTGGCAGGCCGCCTAGCGCCGGGCCTGTTCCCAGGTCTCGATCTCTGCATCGATCCAGTCCAGGACCCTCTCGGTGGCGAAGCACCGGGCCAGGTTGTGGATCCTCAGCACCAGGTCCAGGCCCTCGGTGGCCTCGATCCGGTCCTCCAGGTCCATGAGCTCGGCCACGGTGCTGGCGTGCCCCAGGATGGTCACCCCGGGCCGGCCCCCGCAGTCCTCGTGCAGCGAGACCGGCACCCCCGACGGGAAGACGTGCTGGATCTTGGCCCGGTCGTCGGGGTCCTCGGCCTGGAGCACCATGAGGAAGACGATCAGGCCCGGGGCGTGGGCGGTCTGGAGCAGCGGGAACAACCGCAGGTAGCCCTCGCCCCAGAGTTTGTCCCGACGCTTGCGCACCGTGTTGTGGGCCAGGCCCGTGCGATCGGCCAGGTCGGTGACCGAGGCTCGCGGGTCCTCGACCAGCTCGCGCATGACCCGCCAGTCCAAGGGCGAGAGGGTATCGTTGGGGCCCACCGAGCGCTCCACCAGGGTGAGCGACAGCTCGGGCTCTTGACCCACCACGTCGACCAGCGGGGGCAGCGCATCGCACACCTGGGTGGCGCTGTAGACCAGCGCGGTGACGCGGTCATCTTGCTGGCGGTCGACCCAGACGACCGACCCGACCTTCAGCATGCGCTGGGCCAGGTCCTCGGGTGCGGCCTGCGGCTCGAAGCTCAAAAGCGTCGGGTAACGGTCGAACAGGCCCGCGATGGGGAGCGCGCGCAACCCGGTGAGGATGCCGGCCTCGCGCATGCGTTCGAGCCGGCTGCCCACGCTGGTCCCGGAGAGGCCCACGGCCCGGCCGATCTCGGCGTACGAGGCCGTGGGGTTGGCCTGCACCTGGGCGATGATCTGGACATCGGCGCCGTCCACGCCGACGGGACGCGGGTCCCCCACGATAAAGGTCGGCCCCCTTCCCCACCTCGCCCGGAACGGACGCTGGCCCCATGCTTCGTATTTAAACGTGAAGGTTCGCCAAGGCGGGCTGGACCAGGGTTCATACGCGCACAACGGCTACGTCGAACCACGCGATGACAGAGGACACCACCCACCACCACGACGCCGACGGCCAGGCAGACGGGGCCGTGCCCGAGCCGACAGACCACGAGCACGGGCTTGCGTGCCCCGAGTGCGGTTCCGACCAGGTCGTGCGCGACCCCAAGCGGGGCGAGCTCTCGTGCGCCAACTGCGGCCTCGTGCTCCAGGAGAACGAGATCGACCCGGGCCCCGAGTGGCGCGCCTTCAACCCTCAGGATCGCGATAAGCGCGCCCGCACCGGTCCCCCCATGACCGAGCTGCGTCACGACCGGGGGCTGGGCAGCGAGATCGGCCACACCGGCACGGGGATCACCGCGGCCACACGTCGCCGGTTCCACCGGTTGCGCCGCTACCACCAGCGGGCCACCTACCGGCCCGGGGCCGACCGCAACCTGATGCGGGCGTTGACCGAGATCCAGCGCCTCGCCGGCGCGCTCGACCTGCCCGAGGACGTGGCCAAGACGGCGGCCCGGATCTTCCGCCAGGCCAAGAAGCGCGACTTCCTCCACGGACGCTCGCTGGAGGCCACGGCCACCGCTGCGGTCTACGCGGCCGCCCGCATCCACGGGGCCCCGCGCCTGTTCGACGACGTGGTC
>CAZBKU010000257.1:0-4082 GCA_964492585.1 uncultured Thermoplasmatales archaeon
ACCCGCGACCACGGGCACCGGCAGGAGACCTACCACGCTGAGATGACGGCCCAGGCCCGCATGCTTGGAGGGGTCGGCCGCCTGGTCGACCAGGGTGGCGCCGACACGTACAGCGTGACCAGCTTCGGCCAGGCCTTCGCGGCGGCCGGCATCGCCCTTCTCGAGGATCGCGGCACCGGCGACGACCGATACGCCAGCCCGGCCACCGAGACAACGCTGCCTATCGCGACCAAGGGCGCCGGGCTGGGCGGTATCGGCGTGCTCATCGACGGGGGCGGGAACGACTGGTACCGCCAGGATGCCCTGGACGGCTTCGTCTACGGGGCAGCCGGCGGCGTCGGCCTGATCGCCGACCGGGGCGACGGGGACGATACCTACCTCTCCGAGGCCCGGGAGATCTCCTTGCTCGGTGACACCATCGGCAACTTCACCGGCCCCGTCCAGGTCAGCTCGGAGATCAGCGGGACCGCCATCCTCCAAGAGGAGGGCGGCGACGACACGTACACCTGCGGCGAGCGCGTCCGCCAGGGCTGCCAGGCCGCCGGCGGGCCCAGCTCGGTCGCCCTCCTCTTGGACGCCGGTGGCCACGATGCCTATCGGATGGGCGAGTCCATCGTCCCCGCCCTGGTCGAGGGCACGCCGGTCACCAACTTCCCCATGGGCCAGGGGGCAGCTTACAGCATCGGCGCGCCCACCACCGGCCCCGGTATCGCCCTGCTGGACGACGCCAGTGGCGACGACACATACACAGCTGAACGCTGGGCCCAGGGGTACGGATCGGCGGGCCTGGGCATCTTGAGGGACCAGGCCGGCACCGACACCTACGACACGGTGGCCCCGGTCCTGGGTGAGCGCGCCGATGGCCAGATGTGGTTCGACGGCGCTGGCCAAGGGATCGGCATCGACGAGTAGCCGACGGCACCGATAGCCTCAGGAGGGGGGACCGACGTGCCGGCCCCATGCCCGAGGCCCCGGACCAGCCACCGCCCCCGCCGGTCGAGCGCACCGGCCCCATCGGCCGCCTGGTCCGCCTGGTCATGGCCGCCGGCCTGTTCCTGGCCCTGGCCTACCCGCTTGCCAGCCTGCCGCGCTTGTTCGACCCGGCCCTGGCCGCCGAGCCCATGCTTTGGATCCTCACCGGGGTCGCGCTCTTGGCGATCCCCTACGTGCTCGACGTGGGTTTGGCTTGGGGCCACGGCCACCGCGTCCAGCTCTTGGCCGTCGGCATCGGCCTGGCCCTGCTGGTCAGCGATCTGATCATCTACGACAGCCTCTGGGGCCCGGTCCTGGCCATCTTCGTGCTCGTCCTCCAGACCTGGGTGCTGGGCACCCTGGCCCTCGGCTACCTCCTGGCCGCGATCCTCGGCACGCCCGGTTGCGAGCTGAGAAGCTACGCGCACCTGGCCAGCCTGGTCAGCGACAAGACCAACAAGCCGGTGTTCTGCGCGGCCGGCCTGGACAAGCTGGATGCCTGGGAAGCCGGGCTCGGGGACCGTTAGGTCACTTCAAGGTGCTCGGCACAGTGTTCTTAACCCTCCCGGGTCAGCCTAGGCCAGCTTACCATGACCCCTCGTCTGGTCGTCGGCCTGACGCTTGCCCTGCTGGCCGTGCCCCTCACCGGCTGCCTCGGTGGGGACGACGGTGCCCAGGGGGTCCAACCGACCACCCAGAACGACACCGCGGAGCCAGAGCTCTCCGGCAGCACCGGTCAGGGACCGGCGGCCAACGAGACCCTCCGGTACGCTGACGTCGAGGCCAACCGGTCGGTGATCTGGCGCAACAGCTCCTTCACCACCGAGGAGAGCTGCCTGGGCGGCGGGTGCATCACCTCCGTGGTCACGGGCAACCAGACCACCGAGCACACTGTCGATCTGGCGAGCCTTGCACCCCCCAGCGTACCCGTCCAGCTCGAAGCCAACCTCACCTACCCGACCACCGCCGGGTTCCCGACGGCCGCGATGACCCTTGGGCTGGCCACGCCGGCGACCCTCTACGCTCATGAACGAAGCTCGGGGATCGGGGAGGCAGGCCTCGAGACCACCCTGGTCCGCACCTCCGGCCAACCGCTCCTGCTCAACGTGTCCGCCGGCCTGGCAGAACCCGATGGGACCGACTACACCCTTCGCGTCTCGGTGACGACGTTCCCCGACCGGATCCCGGCCGGGGTCCCCACCGCTGTGGACCTGGGCGGCAGGACCGGGCCGGTGGTCGCCTCTGCAAGCGGCCAGGAGGCCAGCCGGCTGACGGTCTGGGGCCCGGACGACCGATCCCTGGGGACCTACAACGTGACCGGGGGGTCGCCTGTGGAGCTGCCCGACGGGTCCGGGAACGGTGCCACCGTGATCATGGTCGCTGGCCAGCAGCCAAGCGTGGCCCTCTCGACCACCGATGGCGGCACGCTGGACGCCCTGCCCCTCCTGCTAGAGCTCGGTGATGCCCACGACACCACGGGTCCGCCCGGCGGCGTGACGTGGGCCTTCGAGGTCCCCAGCACGCCGCTGGCCGCCGGGTTCTACATGCGCGATGAACCCGGGGGCTCGATGGACCACGCGTGGTCGGCGGTCGTCACCTCATCCCGGGGCCAGGTGGTCGAGGCCTCGCGCCAGGGCATCGTCTTCTCGCTGGCAGAGCCTACGGGGGAGGGGGCCACCCAGGTGTTCTTGAGCGAGCCTGGCCAGGTCACGCTCGCCGCTGGGACCTACGAGGGAACCTTCGAGCACGACGGCGCCGCCCGCGTCTCGGTCGGCGGCGCCTGGTTGACCTACGAGCGCTGACCCACGTCGTCGACGAGGACCACGTCCCCCTTCCGGGTCACGTTGCATGAGCCCTCCCGACCCAGGCGATCGCGGGCCTCGTCGGAGTGCAGGCCCTTGGCCACCTCGATCTCCTTGGCCGACAGGTGGCTGATCGCCTTGGCCACCGGGTCCCCGTCGACGGTGATCTCCACCACGCTACCCGCCGGGAAGGAGCCCTCGACACCGGTGATCCCAGCGGGCAACAGGTGCTTGCCTTGGCCCATGGCCTCGGCGGCCCCCTGATCGACGTGGACGGTGCCCGCCGGCCGGGCGATGGCCAACCAGCGTTCCTTCTCGGTCCCCTGGCCGCGGGGCAGGAAGCGCGTGCCCAAGGCCTCCCCCTCGACGATGCGGGTGATCACACCCTCGGTCCGCCCGTCGGCGATGACCACCGGGATGCCGGCCCGGGTGGCGATCTTGGCGGCATCCAGCTTGCTTGTCATGCCCCCGGTGGAGAGGATCGACCCGCCCTTGGCCCCGGCCATCTCGTACACCGCCTCGGTGATCTCCTCGACCACCGGCACCCGCTCGGCCTCGGGATGGTCCGGCGGGTGGGTGTACAACCCGTCGACATCGGAGAGCATGACGAGCAGGCCGGCCCTGGCCTTGCTGGCCACGTAGGCCGACAGGCGGTCGTTGTCGCCGAAGCTGGCACCCTGGTCGTCCTCGGCGTCCGCCGATCCCTCGATCCGGCCGAACCGGGTTCGGCCTCTCTCGACATCGGAGGCCTCCGATGTCTCGATCTCCTCGGTGCTCACCGTGTCGTTCTCGTTCACGATGGGCACCACCCCCATCTCCAGCAGGGTCTCGGTCGCGTTGCGGACGTTCAGGTACCGCTTCCTGTCCCGGAGCGCGTCGTAGGTCAAGAGCAGCTGGGCCACGTGGACCCCATGCCGGGAGAAGGCAGCTTCCCAGGCGCCGACCAGGTGAGCCTGGCCGATGGCGGCCAGCGCCTGGCGCTTGTCGACCTCGCGCACCCGCTCGTCGATACCCATCAGGGCCATGCCGGACCCGATGGCCCCGCTGGACACCAGGAGCACCTCGTAGCCCTGGTCCATCAGGTCGACGACCTGGTCGGCGACGCTCCGAAGGAAGGCCCGGTCGGGTCGGCCTCTGGCGTCGGTGATGGTGTTGGTGCCCAGCTTGACGACCACGCGCTTCTCGCTTGCGTGCACCCTACCGCTCCCCGAGGGTGTAGGCCTCGTCGAGGGCCTCGTGCTCGAACGCTTTGGCCTCGGCGCCCTGGTAGGTGCTGGCCCGGTGCCCTTGGCCTTCCAGGACCCACTT
>CAZBKU010000258.1:0-4075 GCA_964492585.1 uncultured Thermoplasmatales archaeon
GATCAGGCGGCCGTCGCCGCCCTGGCGTTCGGCGATCACGGGGAACGTGCCGGCGGTGTCCGGTGGCACCTCGATGGTGCCGTTGCTGTTCTCGTCGAGGACGAGGTCCTGGGATGGTGCGATGGTCCTGACGTCCTGGCCAGGGTCGACGATGGCGGTGGCGTTGGGTAAGAGCAGGGTGCCGCCGCCCAGATCGCCGGGTAGGTCGACGCTGGTCAGGCGTTCCCGGGTGGCGTTGGCCGCCGGGATCAGCACCTCGCCGTGGGTCTGGATGCCGTGCTCGGAGAGCACCGGGTTCCAGACCGTGCTGGTGGTGAAGACCAGGACGGTACCGCCCCGGTCCAGGATCGTCTCGATGGCCTCGACCTCGGCCTCGTAGGCCTCGCGTTCGGGCGCGGCCACGACGAGCATGTCGGTCTGGCTGTGGGTGGCCACGGCCGGCGTCAGGCTGTAGACGTCGACGCCACCGGTCGCGCTGGAGAGTAGGCCCCGGAGCTGGGCAGCTCCCAGGGACGTCGCGGTCTCAGGGTCGGCCTCGCCGTCCTCGGGCGGGAGCGTGAACCCGGTGGCCACGGTGTACCCGACCAGGAGGACCACCCAGAACCCGATCAACCACCACCGAAGCGGGGGCCGCTGGTCGGTCATGCGGCGGGCCTCCGGGTCCTCAGGGTCTCCTCGAGGGACTGGATCAGGCCGCGGGAGAGGGTCAGCGCTTGGGTGCGGTCCTCGGGGTGCATGGGTGCGCTGCTGTACTGGGCTCGGTCGACCAGCTCGAGGAACGCCTCGAGGGCCGGCGTGTCGGTGGACAGGTCCTCGAAGGTGCCGGCCAGGTACTCACGGTGGGTCTCCCAAGCGTCCTCCTCGAACCCGACGGCGGTCAGCGCGGCTCGGATGCGGTGGTAGGCCTGGATCACCGACGCGCGGACCTCGTCGCCGGCCATCAGGCGGTGCTCGAGCGCTTCGACGGCCTCGAGGACCCTGTCGAGGACCTTCCGGCGGCGCAACACGCGCCAGAGCACGACGGCCTCGATGATGAGGATGACGGCCACGACCGCCAAGCCGATGGGTTGGGCTGGCACGCTGGCCTGTGCGCTCTGGACCGAGAGGGTCGCCGAGGCCGGGGCCAGCGTGTCGCTTCCGCTGTACGCGAACTCGACCTGGGCACCCTCTGGCAGGGTGCCGTGGGCGACGTGGTACCGTGCGACACCGTCCCTGTCGGTGGTCAGTTGCACGAACCCGCCGGGGAGCTGCGCGACCACGGTCTCCTCGGCCAGGGGCTGGCCGTCGGCGGTGGCGGCTTGGACGATCAAGGTGAGGCCGCTGTCGGTGGCGCGCTGGCTGGCGGAGAGCTGGACGGCTTGCACGGTCTCCAGCGTGGTCGTGGTCCGGGCATCAGCGTACGCGTCCTGGGCGGGGAAGGCCAGGGCCACGGTGGACGTGCTCGGCGCCCCTTCGGGGACGTCGTAGGTGATGGTGAACGCGCCATCCTGGACCTGGCCCTCGTAGGTTGTGTTCTGGAACTCCAGGAGGACCCGGCCGTCCTCGATGGGATCGCCGAGGCTCTCGACGGTGCCGGTGATCTCGGCACGCTCTCCGATGGTGGCTGGCCCGGGTCGGTCGACGGTGAGGTTGACCGGGCGCCGGAGGACAAGGTCGAGGTCCTGGTTGGCCGGGGCCAGGGTGTCGCTGCCCTGGAAGGTCAGCCGGGCGGGGTAGGTGCCAGCCTGGGTCCCTGTCGAGGGGACAGCAGCGATCTCGAACCGGCCGTCGGTGCCGGTGACGACCTCTTGGGTGCCCAGGCCCTCGAGCGTGACGACCTCGTCGCTCACGGGTTCGCCGTTGGCGGTCACCAGCCGGCCCTCGAGGCTGTACCCTCGGATCGAGCCCGTGACGTTGGCAGGGACCTCGAGCTCGGTGCCCAGGCTGATCTGGATGTCGACCTCCTCGTTCAGGGGCAGAGAGCTGGGGGTGGCGTTGATCTCGAGGTTGAGGATCTGGTCACCGCGCGGCGCGGTCAGGGGAAGCGGGAGATGGAGCGTGGCTGTGCCGCTGGTGACCGTGGCGTTGTCGGTGACGTTGAGGACCGAGGCCCGGGCCATGGCGCCCGAGATCGGGCGGCCGACGGCATCGCGGACCTCGATGGTGACCTGGTTGTCCACGCCGGCGCCCAGCACGGTGGGGGTGACCTCGGCGGTGACCGGCGTGATGATGGTCACCTCGGTCTGGTTGCTGACCCCCGGGTTGAACCGGCCGCTATCCAGGGAGGCACGGAGGGTCTGGGGGCCCAGGGGAAGCTCGGGGCCGGCGGGGAAGTTGACCACGACCCGGCCACCGCTGGGAGCCGTGGTGATCGTCTGCTGGGTCGACGATGGGCCCAGCTCGACCCTGAGCGTCAGCGCCTCGCCGGGGGCCGGGGTCACGGTGTCACCGTTGGGTAACCGCAGACCGACGACGACGTTGACACCGTCGGTGACCCGCACCTCGTCGTCGGTGTCCAAGGTCAGCTCGGGGCGGACCTGGACGTCGGCCAAGCCCTCCCAGGTCACCGGGGCGGCTTGGTCGTCGCCTGGGAAGCTGACCGTGACCGCGGCCTGGCCGGGGTTGGCGTTGGCCGGCAAGGCGAGCTCGAGGGTAGCGGTCCCGTCGCTGGTGGTGGTCCCGTTGGCGGTGACCGGTTGGTTCAGGTTGGGTAGGTTGGCCCGGGCGGTCATCTGGCGACCCTCGAGGGCGGTCCCGTTGGTATCGGTCAGCGTGGCCACGACCGGCAGGGTCCCGGGTGCGGTGCCGACCTGGGTGGTGACGTTGAGCTCGGACGGGATGCGGACGGGGACCTGGAAGGTCGTCTGGTTGCCTTCGAGCACGCCGGCGGTCCGGAACCGGGCGTCCAGGGGGACGGTGATCGGCTGGTCGGTGTCGATGGCGGGGGTCTCGACGGAGACCGTCCCGCTGTCCGAGGTGGAGGCGGTGTGGTCTTGGCCGTCTGCGAAGGCGACCTCCAAGGGCTGGCCGGGAAGCAGGTGGCCGGCCTCATCGGTGAGTTGCAGGGTGAGCTGGTCGGCCTGGCCGGCCTCCAGGACCGGGTCGTCGAGCAGGTGGATGACCGCGGTCCCGATGGGGGTAGCCTCCGTGGTGACCGGGTCGGTCTCGCCGACGAGCAAGGCTCCGGGGGCCTCGGTGGGCAAGGGCCATGCGGCCAACCGGAGGCTCTGGCCCGGTTGGATGTCGCCGGGTTGGACGCTCCAGGTCCCGCCGGGCTCGAGGACGCCGTGCTTGTGCAGGGCCAGGACCAGCTCGTCGCCGCCGTCGGGCAGCTCGCGGGTGCCCGGGGCCAGCTCGCAGGTGCCCGTGGCTTGACCGCCGGGCCCGGTAGGGAGGACGCAGAGCAGGGGGTCGTCCTTGGGCAGGGGGGCGACATCCGGTCCCCGGGTGACCGCGTAGACGCCGATCAGGGGTCGTTGGTCGGCACCAGGGGTCGAGCAGCTGCCGCCTTGGACCGCGCAGACGTCGACGGTGACATCGAAGGGCTCGGCGGTATCCAGGGTGTTGGGGGAGTGGTCCACCGAGGTGACCCGCATGGTGGTGCGGGGGGTGCTCTGGGATCCGGCCCGCTCGGCTTCGGGGTCCTCCACGGTGAGGACGTGCTCCCAGGCCAGCTCCCGGAGGCCCCGGATCAGGGTGTCTACGTCGGGGTCGGTCGGGGGCGTGGCCAGGCATCGGTCCGTGGTCCACGCCTGGGGCGAAGCCCACGTATCCGGCAGGGTGCAGTCGTTGGCGGTGGAGAGGGGTTCAGGGTCGAACAGGGCGTCGTCGAGACCGTCCTTGTCGAGGTCGCGGTCGCTGGCCGTGGTCGGATCCGAGCCGAACCACCAGGCCCCATGCTCGTTCTCGTCCCACCAGGCGGGCCGGCCGAGCTCGTACTCGTCGCGGAGCGCGAGCCCGTCACCGTCGGTGTCGCTCTGCGGGGAGTCCTGGCTGTTGGGGTTGAGCCCGTAGAGGACCTCCCATCCGTCGGGCAGACCGTCGCCATCGCTGTCCCAGCGGGTCGCGTCGGTGCCTTGGTTGTTCTCCCCGAGGA
>CAZBKU010000259.1:0-4071 GCA_964492585.1 uncultured Thermoplasmatales archaeon
CCCCAAGGCCCTGGCTGGCCCGGGTCGAGAGGGCCCGGAGCAAGGCCCGACCCATGGGCGCCTCGGTGGCCAAGAGCGGCTGGGTCCCGAGGAAGAGGATCTCCTCCTCGGCGCCCTCGATCAGCTTGATGGCCGCCCGCAGCAGCGCTAGGCGTCCCTCGATGACGACCCACTCGGGGCCAGCGCCCTCCTCGGCGTCGGCGGCCAGCGCCTGGATCGCCGGCACGAGCCGGCCCTCGATCTCCCCGATCCGCTGGCGTTCGCGGGCCAGGTCCTGACGGACGGTCTCGAGCAGCTCCTCGGGAGGGCGGGCCCGGTAGACCCTGGGATGGCCCAAGGCGACGCTGATGACGCCCTCCTCGGCCATCTCATCGAGCAACCGGTAGGTCTTGCCCCGGCTGAACCCGGTCAGGTTGGCCACCGTGCTGGCCCGGGAGGGACCCCCCTCGACCAGGGCGAGGTAGAGGCTCGCCTCGTCCTCGTCCAGGCCGAGGGCCTCGAGCTCGCGCGCGATGTCATCGATGGAGGTCACGTGATACGCCCCTCAGATCCAGGCCCACCGTCCCCTAGGGCCAACCGAGGCTCCCTCGCGCTCCCGATATAACTGGTTCGCGTCCGGCCATGGGCACCAGGGGCCCCGCTGGCGGCCAGCGGGCGCCAGGCCGTCTATCGCTGGAGCCAGCCCTTAGCGACCAGCTGGACGAGACCAGGGGCGGCGTGGTGACCATCGGGGACCTCGACGATCAGCTGGACGTGGACGACGGCGGCCTCGCAGCCACCGGCGACGGGTCCCCCGGGACCCTCGGGCGTGAGGACCTGGCAGACCTGCGGGTCGTCATCGGCCTGGGGGGGCACCTGGCCGGTCCATAGACGCAAGGTCAACCCATCGCTGGAGGCGCCGGTGGCTGCACTGGCCTGGTTGAGGGCCATCTCGTAGCCCTCGACCTCCTGGGACGCGTGGACCTCGAGCAGGTGGTCGATGGTGACGCGGGCGCCCGCGGGGACGTGGAGCTGGAGGTGGATCTCGCCCCCAGCCACGTCGCCTGCGGCCTGGGTCACAAGGCCGCCGGCCTGGGCGGCAGCGAGGTCATCGCCGGCCGTGAGGACGAGCGGTGGTGAAGGGGTGGACGTCTCGTCGAGCCCTTGGACCGTCGCGACGGCCGCCGGCACGACGGCCAGCAGGAGGAGAAGAACCACGCCCTGGTGGACGCTCCCACGCCGCCGACCGGGCCCCTGAGAGACGTGGGGGTCAGAGGTCATCGCCGGCCTCGCCCAGGGAGGCTCAGGGTCGGATGGTTGTGTGTCATGGGTCCATGGGTGTGTCGAGCCCCCTGGGACGCGGCCAGGATGGAGAGGGTCACCGTGATGGCTAGGGCCAGGGTGCCAAGCCACAAGAGGGGCACCAGGGCCACGGCGCAGATGGCCACGACCAGCCAGGGCAGGTGACGACGGGAGGGGGTCAGCGACATGGGAGCACCAGGGTCGGTGAGCGCTGTCAAGCGCAACCCCTTGTCAGGTGCTGGGGGTACATCCGGTTGGTCCTGGGCCCTGTCGTCCAGACCAGTGAACAGCGCCGTAACCGTCATATCCCACACCGATAGACCACGATACTCCGGTCAGGCCGAGCGCCCCCAGCCCCTGCTCCCCTGCCTGTACGAGGGGGTCACCGGGATCCCCTCCCTCCCGGTCTCGATCGCGATCCCGAGGGGCAGGTCCATCATCGGGTGCTATGCCCCGGTTTCGACAGGCACCCCGATCAAGTTCCCGTACTCGGTCCAGGAACCATCGTAGTTGGTGGCCTGGTCGAGGCCGAGCAGGTGCCGGAGCACGAACCAGCTGTGGCTCGAGCGTTCGCCGATCCTGCAGTAGACGATGGTATCCTCGTCGTCGAGCACCGGTCCGTAGATCTCCTCGAGCTCCTCGCGGGACCGGAAAGTGCCGTCGTCGGCCACGGCCTGGACCCAGGGGACGTTGGTGGCGCCGGGGATGTGGCCGCCGCGCTGGGCGGTCTCGTCCAACCCGGGGGGCGCGATGACCTCGCCGGTGAACTCCTCGGGCGAGCGCACGTCGATGAAGGCCTGGTCGCCGTCCTCGACGGCCGCCAGGACCTCGTCTCGCGTGGCCCGCAGCTCGAGCCGGGTTCCGGTGATGGTGTAGCTGGTCAGCTCGGGGCTGGGGACCTCGTCGGTGATGGGACGGTCCTCGGAGAGCCACTTGGGTCGGCCGCCGTCAAGCAACCGGACCTGGTCGTGGCCGTGGTACTCGAGCAGCCAGAGCGCGAAGGCGGCGAACCAGTTGTCGTTGTCGCCGTAGAGGACGACCGTCGTATCCTGGCTGATGCCGCTCTCGCGCAGGAGCTGCTGGAAGCGGTCTGGGTCGACGATGTCCCGTCGGACCGGGTGGTTGAGGTCCTCGGTCCAATCCCAGCCGACAGCGCCTGGGATGTGGGCCTTGTCGTAGAGGGCGGTGTCCACGTCGACCTCGACGACCTGGAGGGCGGGATCGTCGATGCGGTCGGCGAGCTCGTCGGTCTCGATCAGGATGTCCGGGTTGGCGTAACGCGTCATGGTCTTCCCAGACACCCTACCAGATGCGCCCCCCATGTTCTGCTTTGGGTTGCGGCAAGATCCTCAACTTGAACGCTCGGGTCGGGGCAAGGTGGCAAGGATCCAGGCCAGTGGTGGAACACGATGGCGGACTGGTGACGGCTGGCCCCAGCGAGCTCCCCTCGTCCGTCGTGCCCTTCGAGACGCTTCGTGTCCGTCGTGTTCCCTGACGGGGCGGTGGTCGGGGCCTAGCGTGGTTTCGGGCTACCGTCGGCAAGGGTCTTGATAGGGCCCATCGATGACCCTGCAGCATGCAGCAGGTCTCCGAGGACCTCGAGCTGTCGACCAAGGGCGAGGTCGAGATCATCAACATCACCGACCAGATCGACCAGATCGTCGCCAGCTCCGGGGTGGGCACCGGCCAAGCGCTGACCTTCGTGACCTCCAGCACCTCGGCCATCACGACCCTGGAGTACGAGCCCGGGCTGGTCGAGGAGGACCTGCCCCAGGCCCTCGAGCGCCTCTTCCCGAAGCACGGCGAGGGTGTCGACTACGGCCATCAGCGGCGCTGGCAGGATGGCAACGGGCACTCCCACGTCCGAGCCGCCTTCCTCCAGCCAGACCTGACCATCCCCGTGCGAGACGGCCAACTGGTGCTCGGGACCTGGGAGCAGGTGGTCTTCGTGGAGCTGGACAACAAGCCGCGGGATCGCCGGATCGTCGTGAACGTCTGGGGCTCCGGACGATGATGGGTCCCCCAGAAAGAGACGACGTGACGACCTACACCGTCGACGAGGCCAACGAACTGCTTCCCGAGGTCCACGAGCGCCTGGCCCGCCTCCGGGAGGCCGTCCAGGGCGTCCAGTTCGCCCGGGGGCAGGTCGGGGACCTGGAGGCCAACTGGAAAGCGGGGATCCAGCGCGAGGGCTCCCCGGAGCAGGAGGCCTACTCCCGGTGGAAGGACCGGGCGCGTCAGCACGAGCAGACCATCGAGGCCGAGCTCTCCTGGTTCCAGGCCCGCGACATCGAGGTCAAGGATCCGGTCCTGGGCCTGGTGGACTTCTACACGTTCCATGGGGACGAGCTGGCCTACCTCTGCTGGAAGGAGGGGGAAGAGGAGATCGAGGCCTGGCACACCCTGGACGGTGGCTTCAAGGGCCGCCGGCCGGTCGACGAGCTGGGGTAAGATCCAGTCAACCCGGCAGGACCGGTGGCGTGTTGACCCACCGGTGTCCCCGAACGTTTAAAAACCGTGTCGGCCGCTCCGAGGGCGGGAGCGCGTATGAGAACCATCACCCTGGCCCTTATCCTGTTGGCCGCACCGGTCCTCACCGGTTGCATCGGAGCCCTGGACGACGACGCCGAGGACCTCGATCCGACCAGCGGCGACGACCAGCCGACCTTCGTGCCGGCGGCCGCTGAGACCGATCTGACCGACGCGATCGACCCGAACCACGCCGACCACCACCTGCCCCAGCTGCACGAGAACAGCCACCGGTTGGAGCAGGTCGGTTACACCAACTTC
>CAZBKU010000260.1:0-4020 GCA_964492585.1 uncultured Thermoplasmatales archaeon
TCCTCTCGAGGCTCTGTCCCGACGTCAGGCCCGCCGTCCGGCGATCCTGGCCGCGATGGCCACGGGATCCCAGGTCGGGCTGAACGGCGGCGCGTAGGACAGATCCATGGCCTCGACGTCGTCGGCGGTGGCTCCCATCCAGATGGCCGAGGCGGCCGTGTCGATCCGTTGACCGGCTCCCGTGCCGCCGACGATCTGGCAGCCCAGCACCCGGCCGGTGCCACGCTCGACGACCATCCGGACGTGGATGTCGGAGCTTCCGGGGAAGTACCCGGCCCGGGTCTGGCTGGTGATCGCCTCGGCCACGGCGTCGAACCCGGCCTCCTCGGCTGCCGGGAGGGTCAACCCGGTGGCCGCGATCTCCAGGTCCTCGAACCGGGTGATCGCCGTGCCGAGGACCCCGGGGAAGCGGGCATCGTTGCCGGCCACGGTCTCCCCGGCGATCCGTCCGGCCCGGTTGGCGTGGAGGGCCAGCGGCAGGAACGTGGGCTCGCCGGTCAGTTTGTGCGGGAAGGCCACGCAATCGCCGGCGGCCAGGATGCCGTCCACGGTGGTCCGCATCCGGCCGTCGACCTGGATCGCGCCCGAGGTGGTCAGGCTGCACCCGGCAGCCTCGGCCAGCTCGGTCCGAGGCCTCGCCCCGATGGCCATGATGACCAGATCGGCCGTGACCCTGTCGCCCCCGATCTCGACACCCGTGACCCTGGTCTCCCCTTCCAGCCCGTCGGCCCGCTGCTCGAGGATCAGCTCCACGCCGGCATCACGGACACGCCGGTTGATCATCTCGCCGAGCGTCGGCTCGATGACGCCGGACATCAGCGTGGCGCCGCTGTGAACAAGGCTCGTCTCGATGCCGCGGTGGACGAAGGCCTCGGCCATCTCGAGACCCACGAAGCCGCCACCGATGACGCAGGCGTGCTCGACAGCGTGCCGGCCCAGGTCCTCGACCAACCGGATCCCGTCGTCGAGGTGGCGAAGAGCGTGGATCCCCTCGAGGTCGCACCCTGGCCAGGGGGTCCTGGGTTCGACACCAGGTGCCAGGACCAGCCGGTCGTAGCCGAGGCTGGCCCGACCTTCGGGCCCCTCGAGCTCCAGCGTCCGAGCCTCAGGGTCGACGTCGAGGGCCTCGGTCTGCAAGCGGACGTCGAGGCCTCGTTCCCTGGCGTCCTCGGGGGAGAGGACCACCAGGCGATCCTGCCCGCCCTCCACGATGCCGCCGGCCCAGTAGGGCATCCCGCAAGCCGAGAAGGAGACATGCTTGCCCTGTTCGAGCACCACCACCTCGAGCTCGGGATCCCGCCGCTTGGCCACGCTGGCTGCCGACATCCCGGCGGCCCCGCCGCCGACCACAACCAACCTTCCCATGGCAAGGCAAACGATGGCGACCGGTTTAGCCCCAAGGGTCGGGGTGGGAAGCCAAGGGTTTTGAGCCCCGTGCCCCCATCCAGCCCCATGCCTGTCGTCTCGCACCAGGACTGGGTGTTCGAGGATCCTTTGGTGGTCGTCGGGTTCCCAAGCCAAGGGCTGGTCGGCGCCATCGTCGCCAGTTACGCTGTCCCCCGGTTGGACATGAAGCTCGTGGCCAGCATGGACTCCCCCCGGTTCCCCCCTGTAGCCAGCGTGCGTGACGGCTCGGCCATGTCCCCGGTCCAGTTCTTCGCGTCGGCCCAACAGTGCGGCTTCGACCGGGAATGCTCCCAGCTCGTCGTTGTCCGATCCGACGCTCAGCCCACCGCCGAGACCAGCGACGAGATCGCCGACGAGATCCTCACCTGGGCCAAGAGCGTCGGCGCCGAACGGGTCGTCAGCCTGGAAGGCGCCCCTTTGGAGAACGGGTCCGAGGACGTCTTCGCCGTGCCCAACCTCTGCTGCAGCGTCGACGTCGAGCGGCTCGGCGCCAAGGCCTTCCCGGATGGTGCTGTCAGCGGGCTGTCTGCCTCGCTGCTCGTGGAGGGCAACACCCGGGACATGGGCGTGGTCACCCTGTTCACCGGTGTGACCGAGGAGATGCCGGACGCCAGCGCGGCCGCCCGTCTCGTGACGGTGGTCGACAAGCTGGTCCCGGGGATCGTGATGGATCCGGAGCCCCTGGAGGAGAAGGCCAAGGCCTTCGAGGCTCAGCTGAAACGATCCCTGGAGGAGCAACAGAAGGCGACCGATGCTTCCAAGATGATGTACGGCTAAGGTGGGCCACGGATGGACATCCTGATCGTCGAAGACGACCCCGTGCAGGCTGAGGTCGTCGAGCAGGTGCTCACAGAGGCCGGCTACAAGGTCCGGACCGCCGCGACCAAGGAGGAAAGCAAGGAGGTGCTCAGGGGCGGCGGCCTCGACGTCGCCCTGTTGGACTACCAGCTTCCAGATGGCAACGGCCTCGAGCTCCTGGATTGGATCCGCCAGGAAGGCCCGTCGGTCCCGGTCGTTTTCCTCACCGGTGAGGGCTCCGAGGAGGTCGCCCTCCAGGCCCTGGGCCGGGGGGCCATCGATTACCTCGTCAAGAGCCCGTCTGCCTACGAGGACCTCCCCCAGCGTCTCCGGGTCGCCGTGGCCCGATGGGAGGAGGTCGAGGAGGCGATGGCCAGCCACAGTCAGCTCCAGGACAGCCCTCGGCCGACCGGCGAGGCCGCCCACCAGCGGTTGTCCGACCGGCTGGACGGGTTCACCGGGAACCTGGCGATCGAGGGGGTGGTCATCTCCGACCTGGAGGGGCGCACGGTCTTCGAAGATCTCCCCTCCACCGCAGATCTCGAGAAGCTGAAAGCCCGGGTCGCGGCCGTTGCCCACCAGGGCCGCAAGATCGGCGAGGCGGCCGGAGCCTCCCCCTACCGGCACACCCTGGTGATCCAGGGCACCGAGCACGTGCTGATCAGCGCGCCAGGCCCCAACGTGACCCTGGTCACCGTGCTCCTTCGCGCTGGCACCGGGCTGTGGTCAGCCGTCCAGTACCTCGCCAGGGCTTCCAACCTGGTCCGCGAGGCCTTCGAGGCCGAGAACTAGCTGCGCCTGTCACCGCTGTGCGTCGTGGTGGCTTGCCACCAAGCCTCCCGGTCACCTGGTGCCAGCCGGGTCCCGAACGGCTCACAGAGCTCCTGCATCCGGTCGACGGTCCACCTCGCGGTCTCCTCGTCGGCCCGGCCGACCTGGCAGGTGCGCGGGTCGATCTCCACGGGGAGCAGGTGCACCGGGCCGACCGTGTGCTCGCTGAGCTCGACCTCGAACAGGAACGAGCGCTCGTTGTGCTCGTCGGGATCGCGGCGGTAGTCGTCGAGGAAGTTGCCGGTGTCGTAGAGGATCACACCACGATCCCGGAGCTCGATGCCTTGGAAGAGGTGAGCGCTGTGACCCCAGAACAGGTCGGCCCCTGCGTCGACCAGGCCCCGGGCGACCGCTTGGAACGACGCCGGCGGACGGCGTCGCATGTTGGGCCCCCAGTGGGCGGTCACGATCGTCACATCGCTGGATCGGGTCAGGCCTTCGACGTCCTCCACCAGGCGCTGGTAGGTGGCCCCCTCGGGGTCCACAGGGCAGAACGCCAGGCCCGGCTGGCGTTTCTCGATGTCCCAGGCCGGGACGTTGTCGGTGAACGCGATCACGCCGACGGTCAGGCCATCGACGGTCAGGCGGCCTGGCTCCCAGGCCTCCTCCACGGTCTGCCCCGCGCCGATGTGCTCGATGCCCGCGTCGCCGAGCCGATCCAGGGTCTCCTCCAGAGCGACCCCACCGAAGTCCAACGCGTGGTTGTTGGCCAGGGTCACGAGGTCGATCTGGGCTGCTTGCAGCACGTCGGTCGCCTCGGGCGGGGCCCGGAAGTGGAAGACCCGACCGGGTTCCGGTTGGCCGCTGGTGGCGATCTGGCACTCCAGGTTGACCATCCGGGCATCCGCCCCCGTGAGATCGTCGAGGACGTCGCCCCATGGGGCCGCTGGGCGGCGCTCGGCAAGCGTCGTGCCGACCCGGCGCCCGAGCATCACATCACCGGTGAGGGCCAGCCTCGTCATCGTCCACCTGTTGGCGATCCTG
>CAZBKU010000261.1:0-3998 GCA_964492585.1 uncultured Thermoplasmatales archaeon
CAGTCGAGGGCCGGGGCGCTCTCGTGGGCCGCGGTCTGCTCGGCCTGCGCGTGCTACCGGTGGTCGGCCTGGCGCCGGCGGCGGTGGCGCTCCTCGCCGTCGAGGTGGGATAGGTGCTTCTCCAGCTCCCAGAGGAACCGGTCCACGTCCTGCTCGCCGGCCATCGTCGCCCTCGTAGCTGACCGGCCCCTAAAAAGCTGCCCTCCGGCCTGGAGGCTCCGGGAGGCGGGGGGCGGGCCCACCGGAAAGGTCGGCGGGGTTCAACTTATCAAACGGGGTGGACTTAGGCCCCGTGTGTCCAACCGGGTCCGCCGGATGTTCGCCGACATCGCCGAGGACTACGACCGGACCAACGCGGTCCTGTCCTTGGGGATCCACAAGCGGTGGCGGCAGAAGACCGTGGACCTCTCCGGCGCCGGGCCTGGCTACGACGTGCTCGACTGCGCCACCGGGACCGGGGATCTGGCCCAGGCCTTCGCCCGGGAGGTCTGCCCGACCGGCCAGGTCGTCGGCAGCGACTTCTGCCGAGAGATGGTCGAGCTAGCCCCGGAGAAGGCCCGGGAGGCTGGCCTGACCATCGACTTCCAGGTCAGCGACGCGCTGGCCTTGCCCTTCGAGGATGCCAGCTTCGATGTGGCCAGCATCGGCTTCGGGATCCGCAATGTCGACGACCCCACGGCGTGCCTTGAGGAGATGGCGCGCGTGGTCAAACAGGATGGCCGCGTGGTGATCTTGGAGTTCGGACAGCCCGATGGCCTGATCAGCTGGCCCTACCGGTTCTACAGCCAGCACGTGATCCCTGCCATCGGCGAACTGTTGACCGGGAACCGGGAGGCCTACGAGTACCTGCCCCGGACCTCGGCCCGGTTCCCCTGCGGTGAGGACTTCCTGGCCTTGATGGATGAGACCAAGGCCTTCTCGGCCCGCCAGGCCCACCAGCTGACCGGTGGGGTCGCCTGGATCTACGTCGGGACCGTGGCCTGACCCAGACCCGCCGCCTGGGTTCACCTCTCGAACAGCGCCTTGATCGCCTCACGGTCGATCTTGCCGTTGGCGTTGGTCGCCAGCTCGTCGACGAACGCGAAGGCCCGCGGCAGCTTGGCGCTGGCCAGCCGGTCCCGGCAGGCCTCCTTGAGCACCTGGCCATCGACCTCGGCATCGTCGTAGAGCACCACAGCCGCGGCCACGCGTTCGCCCCACGCGGGGTCCTGGACGCCGACGACAGCAGCTTGCTCGACGTCCACGTGGGCCAAGAGGGCCTCCTCGACCTCGGTGGGATCCACGGTGGTGCCCCCGGTGACGATGCGGTGGCTCTTGCGGCCGGTGACCCACAGGTGCCCCTCCTGGTCCAGGTGGCCCAGGTCGCCGGTGTGCAGCCAGCCGTCACGGTCGACCGGTGCTTGGTCCTCGCCCCGGTAGCCGGCCAGGATCGTGGGGCCGCGGACGAGGATCTCGCCGGTCTGGCCGGGGTCCTCGCTGTCGATGCGCAGCTCGACCGGGTCGATCGGTGGACCCACGGTGCCCGGCTTGCAGGCGACCAGGTCCGGTGGGGCCGTGGCGATCTGGCTGGTGGTCTCGGTCTGGCCGTAGGTGACGGCCACCGGGAACCCGAGCTCGGCAGCCCGGGCCAGCAAGGCGTGGGGAGCCGCGGCGCCGCCGAGCAAGAGGCAGCCTACCGCGCCGGGTGATGAGCGATCGCCTCTTGCCTCAAGGATCTGGTGGAGCATGGTGGGGACCAGGGAGGCGTGGGTGGCCTGGCCGTCGTCGATGAGCTCGTTGAACCGCGCCGGGTCGAAGGGGCCCTGGTGGATCAGGGGCGCGCCGGTGACCGCCGAGCGGATCGCAGTGGCCATGC
Source organism: uncultured Thermoplasmatales archaeon (assembly GCA_964492585.1). Lineage (GTDB taxonomy): Archaea > Thermoplasmatota > SW-10-69-26 > SW-10-69-26 > SW-10-69-26 > CAYXGD01. The sequence goes on from CAZBKU010000261.1 coordinate 1,856, forward strand.
CGCCCACGTGGGCCATGGACAGCGTGTAGAGCCAGCGGTCGTCGTCGGTGAGCGCCAGGCGCTTGGCGGTGGCCTCGGCGATGGCCAGGTGGGCCTCCAGGCGGAGCTCGGCGGCCCGGGCCGTGCCGCTGGTCCCGCTGGTGGCGATCAGGCTGTGCACAGCCTCGGGCCGCGGGCCGTGCGGTGGCTGGTCGCCGGTGGGCAGGTCCCAGGCGGGCATGGCCCGGCTTCGGGATCGGTCGTCCAGGGTCAAGAGGGGTGGGGCCTGGACGACCAGGGCGGCCAGGTCCTCGGTCTGCTGGTCGCAGACGACCAGGTCGGGCCGCACCAGGTCCAGGTGGGCCACGTGCTCACGCTCGGTCCAGCCCGGGTGCAGGGGTGCGATCGTGCAGCCGGCCCGGTTGATCGCGTGGAGCAGCAGGACGGCCCGGGGCCCGTCGGGGACCAGGGTCGCGATGGTCGCCCCGGCGGGAAGCCCGGCGCCGAGCAGGTGGCCGGTCAACTGGTCGGCTTGCTGATCGAGCTCGGCCCAGGTCAGCTCGCCCTGCTGGGCGACCAGGGCCGGGTCGTCGGGTCGCTGCTCGGCTTGGTTGGCCAGGGGGTCCAGGATCATGGGCCGACCTCCGCGCCGGGCAAGGGCAGGCCGTGGCCAGGGCGGTCGGGCACGTGCATGTGCCCCGCCTCGATGCGTTCGTCGTGGTCGACCACGTCCTCGGCCAACAGGTCGGCGGTGGCCAGCCCGCAGGCCAGCTCCCGGGGGCCCAGGCTGTCGGCCAGGTGAAGGGCTCCGGCCCGAGCCACGGCACCGTCGATGGTGCTGGTGACGACGGTGGCAAGCCCGGCCTCGTCGGCCATGCTGGCGATGGCCAGGGTGCGGTCCAACCCACCGATGACCATGGGCTTGAGGATGAGCACGTCGGCGGCCTCCAGCTCGATCAGCTCGGCGACGGCCTGGGGGTCGGTGACGGGTTCGTCGGCGGCGATCCGACAGGGGACGGTGCTCCGGACCAAGGCCAGGGCCCGGTGGTCGGGGCCGTGGACCGGTTGCTCCACGTACTCGAGGGGGGTGAGGTCCAGGTGGTCGAGGATGTTCTCGATGGCCTGGACCGGGGCCCAGGCCTGGTTGGCATCCAAGCGGATCGCCGGCTCGGGCCCGATGGCGTCCCGGACGGCCTCGACCCGCTCGAGGTCCTGGTCGTGGCCCATGCCGATCTTGAGCTTGAGCGTGGTGAACCCGGCCTCGACGGCGGCCTGGGCTCGGGCGACCGTGTCGGGGAGCGGCTCGATGGGCAGGGTGGCGTTGACGGGCACGGTCTCGACGGGGCTCTGACCGGTGTGTCGTTTGGCCAGCCAGGCGGCCAGCGGCTGGGTGGCCTGCTTGGCCAGGAGGTCGCAGAGAGCCAGGCTCACGGCGAAGCGGGCCGCCGGCGCCTGGTCCAGCTCCGGGCACAACCCGTCGAGGTCGGCCAGGGCGGTGGCCGGCTCGATCCCATCGCCGGTGAGCTGCTCCAGGGCCTGGGAGAGGGCCGTTCGGCAGGCGGCCTGGCCTTCGGTGCGGCTGCCCAGGGGAGCGGCCTCCCCCAGCCCCGAGGTGCCGTCGTCGGCCTGGAGCTGGAGCAGGACGCCTTGGCGGGTCTCGTGCTCGACCGAGGCGGTCTTGTACGGACGGACGAACGGGACCTCGTAGGGTTGGCTGTGGCCGCCGACCAGGGTCATAGGATCAGCCCCCCCGAGAGCAGGAGGCCGTAGGCACCCAGCACCCGGGCGGTCTGGGCCAGGGCCGGGTCCAGGGTGCGCGGGTCGCGGAAGGTCAGCACCTTGTGCAGGGGCTTGCCGACCAAGGCGAAGGCAGCCAGGGCCAAGAGCGCCCAAGGGCTCCAGCCGAGGAAGAGCACACCGAGGAAGGGTGTGGCCAGGCCGACGGCCAGGAGGCCCATGTACTCGATCTGCGTGCCGGCGGGACCCATCATGACGGCCAGGGTCGTCTTGCCGGCCTTGGCGTCGGTGCGGATGTCCCTGAGGTTGTTGACCACCAGGATGGCCGTGGCCATGGCCCCGATGCCGATGCCGGCGACCAGGGAGGCCAGCGACCAGGTCAGCGCTTGGACGTAGTAGGTGCCGGTGACGGCCACGATGCCGAAGA
>CAZBKU010000262.1:0-379 GCA_964492585.1 uncultured Thermoplasmatales archaeon
TCGGTGGTGATCACGACATCGACGTGGCCTGGGACCGGCTCGTCCGGGTCCAGCGTCTCGAAGGGCACCTCGTTGGCCCGCAGGTACCTCACCAGGTCGTGGTAGACCTCGAAGTCCTGCGTGGCGACCGCGATCACCGGGGCAGGCACAACCTTGCATGGTGGGTCTCAGCCAAATAAACCGTCGGTCGAACCCCTGCCCTTCCCCTTGGCCGTACTTAAAGGGCCGATCAGACCGGCGGCCACAGCCCGACCGGCTGCCTGGACCGGACAACCGTCATAACCTGGGCGTCCCACCGGGTCCCGTGGACGCGCTGGTGGCCAGCGGGATCGCGCCGATCGACGAGGACTGGGGCGGCTGGCCGGCCGGGAGCCTGGTC
>CAZBKU010000262.1:389-3960 GCA_964492585.1 uncultured Thermoplasmatales archaeon
GGGCCGTGGGTCGCTGGGAAGACGACCGTCGGGTTGAGCCGGGCTCGGGCGACCCGGCCGGCCGCCCTGATCCTGCCCGAGCGTCCCCACGTCAGCCGGCTCAGAGCCATCCTCGGGGACCGCCGCGACGGCCTGCTGGTGGCCCGGCCCACGGACATGGGCGACCAGGACGAGGCCGTCGGCCGTGCCTGCGGCCTCCTGGAGCGGGGCAAGGTCCAGGCCGTGATCCTCGACAGCCTGGTCTACCTCTACCGGTTCGAGCAGATGGCCAGCACCGACGCGCTGCGCCGGGTGCTCGTCCAGCTCCACCGGCTCCGGGCCGGCGCCCGGGACGGCGGTGGGGTAGCCTTGGTGACCAACCAGGTCCGAGGCAAGGGGGGTCGCCATCGGCCGCTGGGCGGGCCAGCGGTGGAACACGCCTCCGATGTGATCCTGGGGTTGCAAGTCTTGGATGGCTCGTGGCGTCGGCTCCGGGTCGAGAAACACCCATCCAGGCCGTCAGGGGCCACCTGGGACCTCCGTGTGGACGACACGGGGTTGGCTGGCGGCTGGCAAGGGTCCGGTTGAATTTGACGAACCCACCAGAAACTTTTTTATAACTGGAATCGTCGCTTTCACCATGCGATGGTTTATCGTGGTAGCCCTGGTGAGCCTCACGGTCCTAGCTGGGGCGGCCGCGAGCTCCGGGGAGCTCCAAGACGAGGTCGAAGAGGTTCTGAAGGAGGGCAGCGCGAGCAACCCCGGGGTCCCCGCACCTGGTTCGGCCACCCCTGACGCAGCGCCCAGCGTCCCCGGCACCGAGCTGTTCGCTGCTGGCCTGGTCTTCACCTCCTTGATCGCCGCCGGCACCAAGCACGTGACCCGCGACAACGTCCTCGAGCACGAGACCCGCGAGGCGATCCACAGCTTCCTCTGGGAGACCGGATCGGCCCACCTCCGTCGCATCGCCGACGTCCTGGACCTTTCCACGACCAACGCGACCTGGCACCTGGACAAGCTCGTCAAGGCCGGGCTCGTCGGAGAGGTCAAGGAGAACGGCTACCGCATGTACTACCCGAAGGGTGGCGGCAGGATCCTGCGCGAGCAGTGCCTGATGGCCGCCCAGCTCCAGAGCGACAACGCCCAGGCGGTCGTCGAGTACGTCGCCGAGAACCCCGGCTCGCATCAGCGCGAGATCGCCCGGGCCCTCGACGTGAACCACGGCACCGCCCGGTGGCATCTCTCCCGCCTGGCCGACGCCGGGATCCTCCAAGATGCCCGCGAGGGTCGGACCACGACCTACCGGCTGACCGAGAACGCCAAGGAGGTCCTCTCGGCGCGGCCACCCCGGCAGCTCGAAGGCCTCGGTCAGGTGGCCTGACGGGATCCAACGCTCCGGCTACGCTTCTGTCCTCGACCATCGCATCGAGAAGAGCTGTTCTCCAGGACCGGTCAGGCGCTGGCGGCGTCCGACGAGCGATCCCACCCACGGATCCCGCCCAAGGCCTGCATGCGGTAGGTCAGGCTCTTGGTCCGCGGATCCTCGTAGGCTTGATGGATCCAGTCGAAGACCCGCAGGAAACGCCGGTGGGCCTCCCCCTCCAACTCGATGCACAGCTGCCCGTCGATGTCGGTCCAGTCCCCACCGTAGTTGCGCACCAAGGTCTCACCGATGTAGCCGCCGACGGAGAGGTAGAGGCCCGGTGCCAGCGTGCCGCCTTTGCGGCGTGACTCGGCCAGCACCGCGTCGAGGTACGAGATCGATCGGGGGGAGAAATCCAACGTGACGTCGAAGTCCTTGTCCATCTTGTAGACCAAGAGCGAGACGACGCGCTGCAGCTCTTCGACCCGTTCCCGGATGGAGGGACGCTCGTCGCCTCGACCGCGCTGGCCCATGGTCCTACCTCCAAGGGACCTGGTTTAAAGCCTATGGGCCAGGGGCACTGCGTCCCGGGGGAGCCCGTGCACCTGTCGACCGCGGGGAGCCGGGGACATAGGACCCTGCTAGGCGCGTTCCCCCAACGGTCCCGGGACGGCCCAGGCCGACGTTGCGGAGAGGGATCCGAGAGCAGAGCAGGATCGAGCTCGCGCTGGGAGGAGAAGGGGGCCGGGCCTGAAGGCCCAGGCCGCGGTGTAGGAGCGGTGATCAGGCTGCGGCCTGGTCGCCCTCTGCCGGTGCAGAGGTCGGCTGGACGGGCGCGGTCTCGCCCAGCATCTTGGCGCCCAGGTCGGTCAGGTAGTACTGGATGGCATGCTCGCGGCGGACCTGGAGGACCAGGTCGGTGTCGAGCATCTTCTTGAGGTGCCAGCGCACGGTGCCATGGTTGACATCCAGGGCCCGGGCGATGGCGCGCTGGTGGCTGCCCGGCTCGCTGGAGACGTACTCCAGGATGCTCTGGGCGTTGTCGTTACGGAGGACCGAGTGGGCCATGGCCTCGCGCTTGCCTTCCTGGCCGCCCTCGATCAGGTAGAAGACCTTGTAGCCGCCCTGCTTCTTGGAGCGGACTAGGTCGGCGTCCTCGAGCTTGCGTAGATGCCAGAGGACGTTGGTCGTCGACAGGTCGAGCTCCTCGGCGATCCCGCGCAGGTGCGTGCCCGGGTTCTCCTCGAGGAACTCGTAGAGCTCGGAGCGGGTCTCGTTCTCCAGGACGTTGTCCCGGGTGACGAACTTGGCGCCCCCTCGGAAGGCCAACCACGCGGCCAGGCCGGCGCCGGCGGCGCCCACGGCCAGGCCGATGCTGAAGTTGGGGTCGCTGATGACCTCCCCCGGCGTGGCGTCGACCAGGCCACCGTCGTCACCGGACGGCGGCTGGACGTCGGGGAGCTGCTGGGTCTGCGCGCTGGCCGAGTAGAACACCGCGAAGCACAAAAGGCTCAGCGAGAAGACCACAGCGAAGGTCGCAAGCTTCCTCATGATAGCCTGGCTTCTGTGTTCAGGGTGTATAAGAAGGCTGGGGCATGGTCCCAGGGCCCCTACGCGCCACGTGACCGGGTTTCCAGGCGCCACGACCCTCGGTTGCCGCGAACCTAGATTCTTTTATACGAGAGGTCCAGGCCGGCGTGATGACCTGCCCCGACGGGATCGATCCCCGCATGCCCCGGTTCGGCCAGGCCCTGACCGGGGCCACCCTGGCCGCCGGGTTCCTGCTCTCCGAACCGCTCCTCGTCGTCCTCGTCGCCGCGGTGTTGGCCGGCGCGGCCCTCGGCGGCCCGCGCTGGAGCCTGTGGGCCTACCTGTACAAGCTGACGTTCCGGCCGCTGGTGGGCCCGCCGGACGAGCTGGAGGACCCCCGGGGACCCCGCTTCGCCAAGCAGCTAGGGTTCGTGTTCAGCGCCACGGCCGGCGCCCTGCTGTTCACCACCGTCGGCGTGCTCGAGACCACCGGCTGGGCCATCGCCCTGCTCGTCTCCGGCCTGGCGCTCTTCGCCGCGATCACGGGCTTCTGCGTAGCCTGCCAGTTCTACGGTCTCTACAGCCGTCTGAACCGGACCCCGGCGGAGGCCTGACCCTCACCGACGTGGTCCGGGGCCCGCCTCTGGCCCCGGCCCCGCCACCTTCCCTCCCCGAGCCGCTCCCCACGACCTCGTCCAG
>CAZBKU010000263.1:0-3953 GCA_964492585.1 uncultured Thermoplasmatales archaeon
CCAGCACCGGCCGGTCGAGCTGGAGGGTGGGCAGGTCCCTGAGATCGATGCAGGCTTGCTTGACGAAGTCGATGTCGTCGCTGATCTGCCCGACGAAGCTGGCCATCCTGCCGTAGGCGGCCTGCCGGATCTTCTTGAGCTCGTGGGACTGGTCGGTGTTGCGCAGATCCTTCTCGGCCTGGGCTCGGATCTCCTGGATCCTGTCCCGGGCCCAGTGCATGGACCCCAGGCTGTTCTTGAGCTGGTCGATGCCGACGAGGACGTCGACGAGCTCGCGGTAGAACGGGTGGAGCTTCTCGATGGTCGGGAAGGCTCTCACGACACCGTTCAACCGGGCTTCCAGCGCCCGGGCGGCGGTCCCGACCCGGGCCAGCTCCCGGTTGCGGGGCCCCTCTCCTGGCGCGCCCTTCCGGCTGGAGGCCTTGCTGGCCCGGTGGAAGGCGATGTCCAGGAGCTCGTCGGCCGTGTGGACGGACGGGAGGTTGCGGAAGTTGGCGCTGCCCTCGTCATCCACCACGACCCGGGGTCGCTTCTTGCCCACGATGCCGGGGATGTGGGCCTCCTATTTGATGCCTTCCCCCATCGGCCTCCTGAGGGTGGCCCTGGCGCCGTCCTCGTGGCGTCTGTGCCATCGACCTTCGCCGCAAGCCTATAGGTCATGGGCGACCATAGGCCTGTGGCATGCCGATCAACGATGCCTTCGTGGAGTCCGACAAGTTCCGAAAGGCGGTGTTCACCGAGATCGCGGCTGGTGAATCCGACCCCTCCCGGATCGCCAAGAAGCACCACCTGATCGAACGCGCGGTGGACCGGGCGGTCGAGGACCTCGTCGATCACGACCTCATCGAGGCCGACGGCGAGGACGGCTACCGACTCACCGACGAAGGGGAGCGGTACGCCGAGGACCGTAAGCGCAGGGACATCGGGGCATGAGCCCGCCTCCCGCGGACAAAGGACCCCGGCCGGAGGAACGCGAGCTCCTCAAGCGAGTGGCCGCCAAGGGGGGCCTCCACGCTTACGTGGCCACGTCCAGCGGTGAGCTTGCCGAGGAGCTGGACGTCTCCCAGCAGACCGCCTCGCGCTGGATCCTCTCGCTCAAGGACGACGGGTACCTCGAACGGCGCCTGGGCGCCAGGGGCCAGCAGTTGCGTCTCACGGGCCAGGGCGTCGATACCCTAGCCGTCGAGCTCAAGGAGCTCGAGGCGATCTTCGAGGGCTCCAGCCGGCTCCGGCTCGACGGCATCGTGACCGCCGGCGACGGCGAGGGCGCCTACTACATGCGCCAACCCTTCTACAAGGAGGGGTTCGAGACCCTGCTTGGCTTCACGCCTTACCCCGGCACCCTGAACCTGCGGCTCGAGGGCGCCGACCTGGACACCATGCGGGCCCTTCGCAACCGCGAGGGCTTGGAGATCCCCAAGTTCGAGACGCCAGAGCGGACCTTCGGCGGCGTCACCTCCTTCCCGGCCGAGGTCCAGGGCTACGATGCCGGGGCGATCTTCCCCCATCGGACCCGTCACGACGACATCCTCGAGATCATCGCACCGGACTGTTTGCGCAAGGAGCTGGGCTTGGTAGATGGTGACGTGCTAGAGGTCGTCATCAACGCCCAGCCCGAAAGAAAGACCTATCAGCCGAGAGAGGCTTCACTAGGATAGGATGCCCCGGGTCAAGGTCATCTCCGAGCCCGCCGATCTCGTCCCTTTGCTCCGAGCCTTCGATTCGGAGACCAAGCGACAGGTCTTCCAGGACCTGATCGCTGACTGGCAGAGCCGTAGCTCTATCGAGGAGAACTACGGGGACGAGGGCATCGAGACCCTCGGCCTCCTGGAGAAGGCCCACCTCGTCGAGACCCGCTGGGCACCGGGCCCCGATGGACCCGAGAAAGCCTACCGTTCCTTCTACACCAGCTTCCACATCAACACCAGCAGCCCGGTCTCCGAGATCGCCGACCTTCTCCATGTGGCCGTCATGCCCAACGAGAAGTACCGGGCCCTCGAGGACGAGCTCTTGGCCCTGACCGAGGACGGCGGCCTCTCGCTCCGGTTGGCCCAGGAGAAGCTCTCGGTCAACCAACCCATGCTCAAGGGCATGGTCAAGCGGAGCGCGGCGCTGGAGCTCAAGGGCCATCAGATCGTCCGGCGCGAGTAACATGGACCCGGAGGTCACCGTCCTGCGCGTGGGCCACCGCCCGCAGCGCGACAAACGGATGACCACCCACGTCTGCTTGACCGCCAGGGCCTTCGGTGCCCGTCGGATCATCCTGACCACCAAGGACGACAAGGTGGCCCACACCGTCCAGGACGTCGTCCACCGGTTCGGAGGCCCTTTCGAGCTCAAGGTCGACGCGTCGTGGCGCCGGGTCATCGACGGTTTCGACGGCCCATCGGTCCACCTGACCATGTACGGGGAGCCCCACACCGACGTCCTGCCCCGTCTGGAGGGCGAGGGTGCGGTCTTGGTCGTCGTCGGGGCCGAGAAGGTCCCAGGCGAGATCTACGACCTGGTGACCCACAACGCTGCCGTCGGGAACCAACCCCACTCGGAGGTGGCCGCCCTGGCCACGATCCTCCACGAGATCCAGGGTCCAGAGGTGCTCTACCGTCCACGTGAGGGCGCCCGGTTGGAGATCGAACCGACCGCGCGAGGCAAGCGGATGGTCGACAAGGGGTAGCTTCTGAGACAGGGCCCTGGGTAGCAACGCCCAACCTCGCTTTGGTCCAGAGGTCCCCAGGTACGTTCGACGACCCTTTAAGAGGGAGCGTTGCCCAGTTCGGGGGTGGAGTGCTCCACCATGGCCGAGGTACCTGACGACGTCCGCGAGCTGATCTCCGAGAAGCTCGGAGACGACGGTGTCGAGATCCTTGACCAGTTGGCAGAGCTCGGCGAGGCCACCGACACCGAGCTCTCCGAGCTGTTGGATAAGCGCACCAGCCAGATCCGCAAGGCCCTCTACGGCATGTACGAGGAGCGGGTGGCCGACTACGAGGAGAACCGGGACCCCTCCAACGGTTGGCTCACGTTCGTCTGGCAGATCACCCCCGAGCAAGCCATGCGGTCCATGGAGGAGGCCCGGGTCAAGGCCGCCGAGGAGATCCGCAAGGAGATCGCCTACGAGCGCGAGAAGGACTTCTACGCCTGCCCCAACGCCTGCGCTCGGCTCCCGTTCGAGGAAGCCATGGACTTCGAGTTCGCCTGCCCCGATTGCGGGAACCAGCTTGAGCACGAGGAGCCCGAGGCCAGGATCGAGGAGCTCAACGATCAGCTCCAGAGCCTAGAGAAAGGCATGGCTTGACCCGGCCACACCTGTCGACACCCGGGAAGGCATGCTGACCACGGTCCATCGAGCCCTTTTAGCCCCGCACCGACCTGCCAGGATCCGTGATCCCTGACCGGGCGGCCTGCGCCGAGCTCCTGGATGAGGCCGGCTGCTCTCGACCCGTCATCGATCACGTCGACGCCGTGGCCGAGCTCGCCCTGGCCATGGCTCGGCGCCTGCCGGCTGTCGACCCAGACATCGTCCTGGCCGGCGCGCTCCTCGACGACGTCGGGCGCGGGTTCGACCAAGGCCCTGCCCACATCCCAGCGGGGATCGCCTTCCTTCGGGACCACGGCGTCGACGAGGCTGTGGTCCGGTGCGTGGCCCGGCACATGGGGGCCGGGATCCCACCCGACCAGGCCCGACGCTGGGGCTGGCCGGAGGACGAGGTCTACGAACCCGAGACGATGGAGGAGACCGTGGTGGCCCATGCCGACAACCTCACCGTCGGGACCCGCCACGTCCCGTTGGAGGTGACCCTCGAGCGCTACAGAGACCAGGGGCTTGGTGGCCAGGTACCACGGATGGAACGGCTCGAGAAGAGGCTCCCAGAGGCCCTGGGAGTCCGACCCAGCCAGCTGGCCGTGGCGCTGGACGAGCACCCCTAGGGCGCCATGGCGGGCTACGCGGTCTC
>CAZBKU010000264.1:0-3021 GCA_964492585.1 uncultured Thermoplasmatales archaeon
ATGGCGGCGGGGGTCCTGCTGCTGGGCGTCTCCGCGCTCCTGGCGATCTTGGCCTACATGGTGACGGAGTTCGCCATGGGCCTCAGGGCCGAGGACCTCTCCAGAGCACGCGAGGAACGTTTCTCGCAGACCGGACTGCTCGAGGAGATGGTCGCGGCCTACACCCGCGCCGCGACCGCCAACCGGAGGAACCTCGATACGACCGCTGACCGGCTGAAAGCTTCGCTCTGGACGCTGCTTGCTGGGTTGGTCGTCCTAGGCGCGAGTGCAGTAGGTTTAAGATATCACGTAGCCTCAGTTTGAACCATGCCCGCTGAACAAGAGACATCCGGCAAGAAGCCCAGGAAGCCAGGGAGCTTCTTCAGGCTTGAGTACGTCTCCAAAGGCGGGAACACCGTCAAGCTGAACGAGTCGGCCGAGTAGCGTCTTACGGCGCTGGCTCCCTCGTACCCGGTCGCCTTCACGGTCGCGCCTTTCGCTTGGAGCACTTCTTCCTGGGGGGCGACTCTCCTCAGCTTGGACCACCGCTCCAACCATCGTCCCTGAGCGGCCGTGTCGGCCCGGTCCCTTCTCCACAGAGCCCACCTGGCCAGGGTCGACCAGAGCGACCTCCTCTCCACCCTCTTCGAGACCACCCGTGCCCCACAGGCGGTCTGCTACGAGGTCGTCGAGGAGGTCGGTGAGCCCCCGGTGGGTCCCGATCCGCTAGAGCCGGGCAGCCAGATCATCGAGATCCAGGCACTCGACCGCGTCGGTCTCGTCCGGCCGGTCCACGAAGGGTCCAGCCGGAGACATACTCGTACGTAACATACGCAAGAGTATCCGATAGATCGGGTCTAGGATGCCCGCTTGCGCCAGGAGAGCGCTGCCAGCGGTGCCTGCGGCCGGTCGGGGAGGCCCTGGGCCACGTAGGCCACGCCGATGCCCGTGGCGATGGAGACAGGGCCGACGATCCGGTTGGGCCAGCTGCCGACCTACCGCGCCTCGAGGTGGGCCACGGACCGCACAGCCGACCCCGAGGAGCTCGTCTCCGTTCTCCGGGCCGCCAGCTCCTCCAGCACCTCGTCCTTCATCTTCTCCATGCCCAGCAGGAGCAAGGCGGCGATGATGAACAACGCCCCGACGATCATGAGCGTCATGTGGCGCAGCAGCAACCGGGGATCGAACGCGAACTGCAAGGAGAACACGGCAAGGGTGAGCCCGGCAACGAGCAGGACACCGGCCGTGGCCGTGGTGGACACACGCATGGAGGGACAGGCGCGTCGGCAGGCTATGACCCTCGCGGTCGTGGACGTGCACCCGGGTCCCCTTGCACCCCATCTGGACCTGCTCCCGTCGGCCGAGGAGCGGTCCCGCGGCGAGGGCAAGGCGTTCTGACGGGGGAGCGGACGTCGACGGATCCTGCCCCTCAAGGTAGCTGCGAGCCTGTTGTCCCCGGAGACACCTGCCGGCTGTTCCGGCTAGCTCCCACCGGAGGTGCTTATCCTGGCGGCACCCGTCCGCGTCGGGAACCCCGCATGCGGATCCTCGTCGCCGGCGACCTCCACGGCCCCCCGGGGGCTTGGACTCGCGGACAAGATGGCCCAGGCCAGAGGCCGCACATGATCCTCCAGGTCGGCGACTTCTACGCGTACAAGCAGCACGTGGAGACGCCGACCCGGTTCGTCTGCGGCAACCACGAGGCGTGGCCAGGCATCCGCAACCGAGCTTCCGCAAGAACCTCGAACGGCTCGAGGACTACCAGACCCACGGGTTCGGCGGGCTCACCTTCGGCTGCATCGGCCGTATCCAGAAGAACCAGGCCCACGAGCAGCTGATCTGGCGCGGGTGGTGGATCGAAGAGACCCCGGAGATCTGGCTCGAGGAGGACGACGTCCGGACCTCTGACCGTCAGGGCTCCCATGTGCTCGTCTTCCACGACAAGCCCCACGTCGAGCTGGCCGACGAGGACGTCCTCTGCCGCGTGGTCCGACGTGTCCAGCCACGCTTGGTGCTGCACGGTCACATGCACCGGTACGAGGTGACCGAGCCGTTGGAAGGAACAAGGGTGGTGTCGCTACCTCCGTGTGATCCCCCCGGCCCCGTGGTCCTTGGGAGCGGGGCACAGACCAAGGGCCCTGTGACGGAAACGTTCGTTCTCGACACCGAGATGCGAACGCTATGGCATCAGGAGCACAGGATCCTGGAGTGGTGAGGACGATCACGCCCCACCGTGGCGGGTCCGCGCGCGTCACCTTGGGTCCACGCCTCGAGCTGGACGAGCCACATCGATGTCCTGCGCGGTCTCTGATCGGGAACGCGCTGCACGCTCCTGTCGATGAGGCCAAGGTCCGCAGAGCGCTGGAAAGTATTCATGTTCTCGTGCTGATTACATTACTGTTATAGTAATGTTAGCCGTTAGTCTTATGGTACTTAAAAGACTAAGGGGAGTGGATGCGAACACGCAGCCTCTCAGGCCGGGAGAGCCAGGTCATCCTCACCCTCGAGGCTGAAGGACGTGAGGCGGTGTCGATCGGGGACATCGCGGAGCTGGCCGACGTCTCCCGCAGCTACGCGAGGAAACTGGCCCATGACCTTCACAAGAAGCGCTGGCTGCAACGCATCGGCCGAGGGCGCTACCTCTTGATCCCCGCCGAGAACGGTCCCGAGGCCGTCCCGGAGACCAACCCGTTCCGGATCGGCAGCCATCTGGTCGAGCCGTACTACTTCGCCTACGGGACCGCGGCCAACCTCCATGGGCTGATCACCCAAGCGCCGAGGACGTACACGATCGCGACGACCGTGGACACCGAACGGGAGCTCAAGGAGCCGATCTCCTTCCGGCTTGTCCACGTCGTCCCGCGCAAGTTCTTCGGATGGGAGCAAGCCGAACGCTACGGGGCGACGTTCAAGGTGAGCGACCTTGAGAAGACCGTGATCGACTGCCTGGACCGCCCGGACTTGACGGGAGGGATCGGGGGCATCGTCCAGGCGATCCACGAGGCGAAGCCGAGGGTCGACGCGTCCAACCTTGCCGACCAT
>CAZBKU010000264.1:3031-3932 GCA_964492585.1 uncultured Thermoplasmatales archaeon
CGGCATGACTGGGGCAGGCCTGTCCGTCGACCATGTCGAGCGCTTCGACAACGGTAGCTTGGCTCAGCGGCTCGGCTACCTGCTGGAGCACGTACGACCCCAAGACCAGGTCGACGATGCTCTGATCGATGTCCTCCTGTCGCACCGGTCCTCGGCCTACGTCCATCTGGCATCGCCGGCCCAGCACGGGACCACGGGCCGGTACGACGGTCGCTGGAAGGTGATCGTCAACGTATCCGATGAGCGCCAGTTCGGCGAGGTGACCGTGCGGTGATCTCCCAACGGAAAGCGGGCCAGTTCGCCCATCAAACCCGGTCGGACCTCCACATCGCCCAGCAGGACGTCGTCCTCCTGTACGCCCTGGACGCCCTCAAGCAAGCAGGTATCCTTGACCATCTCATCTTCAAGGGCGGAACCTACCTCCGCAAGATGCTGCTCGGCAACCAGGGACGGTTCAGCGAGGACCTGGACTTCACCAACCACGGCCTGGAAGGGGAGCCTGAGGCCGTGGTAGACGAGGCGTTCGAGGGAGCACACCATGGGATCCGTTTCCATGTCGTGGACCCCTACGAGACCGACCGCGGGAACTGGGCCTGCACTGTCGCTTACGGACACGACTGGGCGAACGGTCGGTTCAAGCTTGAGATCAGCTCCCGGGAGCAAGCGTTTCTTCCTCCCGTGGATCTTGAGCCGGTCGACCAGATCTACTTCCAAGAGCTCCCGTTCGGACCCCCAGCCGTACCCTGCATGCGCAGGGAGGAGGCGATCGCCGAGAAACTGCGCGCGGTCCACCAACGGTCGACGGAACGAGATCTCTACGACGTCATCCAGTACGCGGACAAGGGGTTCGACGCCGAGCTCGTCCCGCTCTCGCGGTCGCAAAGCTCTGGAACGACCGCGA
>CAZBKU010000265.1:0-3906 GCA_964492585.1 uncultured Thermoplasmatales archaeon
GAAGTGCTGGGCCAGGTCGTCGATGCCCTTCTGGCAGAAGACGACGTTGGCCCCGCTGTCGACGATGGCGTCGACCTTCTTGCGGAGGAGCTTCTCCTCCTCGTCCAGGAACGCCTGGAGCTGGCTGGGGTCGGTGATCTGGATCTTGGCGTCGACCTCGGTCTTGTCGGCCTCAAGCGCGGTGTTGAGGAGGGCGACCTTGGCGTCGGAGACGCTCTTGGGCATGCCCGTGTGGACGCGGTCCTTGTCGATGATGACGCCCTCGACGAACAGGCTGTCGCCGACGGAGCCGCCCTGCTGCTTGACGACCTGGATGTTGTCGGTGTCGACCGTCCAGGTGCCGTCGGCCTCGTCGGCCACGGCGCTGACAGCGCGGTAGGCGAGGTCGGCCAGCAGCTCGCTGGAGGACTCGGCGGTCTTGCCGGTCATGGCGGTGGCCGCGATGGCCTTGAGGGTCTCCTCGTCGTCGACGCTCACGTCGATCGCGTAGTCGTTGAGGATCTCGAGAGCCTTGGTGGCGGCCAGCCGGTACCCCTGGCAGATCAGGGTCGGATGGACGTCCTCCACGAGGTCCTCAGCCTTCTTGAGGAGCTCGCCAGCGAGGACGACCGAGCTGGTGGTGCCGTCGCCGCACTCTTGGTCTTGGGTCTTGGCGACCTCGACGACCATCTTGGCCGCCGGGTGTTCGATGTCGATCTCACGGAGGATGGTCACACCGTCGTTGGTGATGACCACATCGCCCATGGAATCGACGAGCATCTTGTCCATGCCCTTCGGGCCCAGCGTGGTGCGGACGGCGTCCGCGATGGCCCGAGCGGCCATGATGTTGTTCGACTGGGCGCCTCGGCCGCGGTCGCGGCGAGTGCCCTCTTTCAGCACGAGGATCGGTTGTCCACCCATCATGTGTGTTCACTCCTGTCCCCACCGCTAAGGTGGGTCTTAGGCAGGTCTACGATAGTTCTTCTATAAGATACTTTCTCCCAGGTTGGCGACGGTCTAGCATGGCGGCCAAGCGATCGTCGGCGATGGAGCAAGACCCGAAACATCTTGAACACGTCAACCCTGTGGCCTGACTTGTGCTCAAGGAGCTCTCGTTCAGAGCCGCGGGGCGCGACAACCTCGTGTGCAGCTTCACCCGCATGCAGCCCGGGAGCGTGGTGGTCATCAACCCGCTGAGGACCCGCCCCGGCGAGCCGATCGAGCGGGCCATCTACACCATCCAAGCACCGATCAAGCAGGCCCGCGAGCTGGTCGACCGCCACTTCGAGGAGGCCTACGGTGGCTACGAGGTCCTGGCAGAACGCGAGGACTCGTTGACGGTGGACGTCCCCCTGCGCCTGCCCCAGTTCGGGCCAGGCAAGGATCCGCTCCACATGGCGCTGGACCACCTGGGCCAGGACGCCTTCTTCCTCCCACTGGTCGTGCGGGACGGCTACATCCACTGCACCCTGGTCTCGGCCAGCCCGGAAGGCATCCGCGGCTTCGTGGAGCTGACCAAGCAGATCAACGAGCAGCTCCAGCCCGACACCTTCCAGCTCCTGCATGTGGGTCCGTGGGCCCCCACCCCCCAACCGCCGGAGGACGATGAGCTGACCCAGCGTCAGCAGGATGTCCTACGGCTGGCGGTGGCCATGGGGTACTACGAGCAACCGCGCAACGTGACCTTGGACGAGCTCGGCGACCTCCTCGACATCTCCAAGGCTGCCGTACACAAGACCCTAGCGGCGGCGGAGAACAAAGTCATCAAAGGGGCTGTCGGCGCCGTCTGAGGGACGCAGGCGGACCTGCGAGACCCCGGACGGGCGTGGGCATAGAAGCTGGACGCCAGCCCGGCGATGGGTGACGGGACCTAGCTGAACAGGTCGTTGACCGGTTCGAGCAGGTCGCCCTCTTGTTCCTCGACCTCTTCGAGGAAGTCATCCAGCGCGATCGAGACCGCCTCGGAGATACCGGTCCCCCGGGTGATCTTCAGCGCGTGGAGCTTGAGGTACTGGCGCTCCGGGATCTTTACCTTCATCTCCCGGGTCGTCTCCTTCTCCTCCGGTTCAGATTCAGTGTTTTCAGACACAACGACTCACCCTTGCTTGGACCCACCACGTCGGTCCACCATGAAGGCCCGCGGCTAGGCGCTTCAATGTTGTGGACGGGGCCCAGACCCATAGCTTATATGGTTGAACCATCCGGCCCGCCGTCCCAAGGGAGCAGGGCCCCCGGGGACCCGCGCTCCTACATCGGTCCCGAACCGGCGGCGATGGGTGTCCACCGGTCATCGCGGCTCACGGGCACACCAGGTTGTGGACCAACCCGCGGCTCCCCTGGAAGCCCTCGATGGTCCCGAAGGGATCCTGGACGATCTCGCTCCAGGTCCGGGGCTCGTAGTCCCGGGAGGTCTGGATGCCCCCGATCGAGCTGCGGCTGTCCACTTGGGCGAAGCCCTTGACGGCCACGGTCGCCCCCCCGGTGCAGCGGAAGACCTCCCCGAGGCCCTTGACCGTGGCCTCGTTGGTGAACGTCAGGCTATCCGCGGTCCCGGTGGCGTTGATCACGGTGTAGAAGGACAGGACCCCGTTGGACAGCCTGCGTTGCCCGGCGACGCCGGCATCTTCGACCTCCAGGCCCTGATCCCGGGCTTCCTCGCGGAGGAGCTCGGCGATCTGGTCCCTCAGGGCCTCGCGATCCGGGGACAGAAGCCCCCGGAAGGACTGCACGATGAGCACCCCGGGGTAGCCAGGCCCGCTCTCGGCCTCGTCGCTGTACCCTTTCGAGGCCTGCTTGGAGAGGAACCCGCTGTCGGGGCCCGTGGTGAGCGCCCGGTCGGGCACCCACCCGTTCCCCGATGCCTCGTCGAGCAAGCGGTCCGGGATCCGGACAGGCTCAAGGCTGATGCATCCCGACAGCGGGATCAGCACGATCAACGCGAACATCGCGACGGGCGCCAGCCTCATCAGGTCGGCCTCGGGGCCCCGGTCGATGGGGGGCACACGCCCCAAACCCGTCCGTAGTTTAAAACCGGATGGGCCAGTATCCTCGCATATGCAGCTTCAGAAAGACCAGGGTTCCACTCGTGACGCCGGATCGGTCGAGGTCGAGCTCAAGGCTCCGGTGCCGGACCTGGGCCGCCTCTCCAACCGACTGGTCGAGCGAGGAGCCACCCCCCGGGGACGCCGGGTCGAGAAGGATATCTACCTGGCTCACCCCGGCCGGGACTTCGCCGAGACCGACGAGGCCCTGCGCATCCGCGTCGCCGAGGACGGCGTCGAGGTCACCTACAAGGGGCCCAAGGTCACCGACGACGAGGACAAGACCCGAGAGGAGGTCACCCTCAAGGTCGACGATGCCCACGTCGCCAAGCGTCTGTTCGGCCACCTAGGGTTCGAGGAGGTCGCCACCATCACCAAGAACCGTCAGGTGTTCCACGTCAACGGCCTGACCGTTTGCCTGGACCAGGTCGAGCGTCTGGGTACCTACGCCGAGATCGAGCAGGTCGTCGGCCACCAGGACGTCGACATGGTGCTCAAGCGCGCCAAGGGCCTGGCCAAGAAGCTGGGGCTCTCGAACTTCGAGCGCCGCAGCTACCTCGAGCTCCTTCTCGAGAAGCAAGACAACGAATAGGGCCACCACCGAGACCGCCGGACCCACCAAGGGCCCGACGGTCACGAGGGGCCTATCCCTCCCTCTTCTTCTTGTTCTCTAGACCTTCCCCAGGGCCTCAGCCACGAAGTTGACGATGTCGGGGTCGGTGGGCAGCGTCAGGTTGGTCTTGTACCGCCGGCTGCCCTGGTTGTCCATGTAGCCGCGGGTGACGGCGATGAACTCGGTGGACCCGTTGTCATCCTTGGCCACCTTGCGGGCGACCTGGAGGAAGTTGTTGTTCCCGTACTCGGTCTCGTGTTTCTCAAGCGTCTC
>CAZBKU010000266.1:0-3885 GCA_964492585.1 uncultured Thermoplasmatales archaeon
CGGAGTCGGTCGAGCGCGAGGATGAGGAGGACGCACCGGCTGGCGACGAGGCCTCCGAAGCGGACGAGGACGCGGCAGAGACCGACGAGGACGGCGACGCTGGCGACGGCGGGGACGGCCGTGACGACGCGGGAGCCACCGAACAGGGCGCCGGGTGAGCGATCGGGCGTGATCTGGTCCTGGGGCTCGATGGGGGCAGCGAGTTCCACGCCTCCTTGGGAGGCCCTGACCGAACGCTTAGCGAGGGTTCATGTCGAGGCCGACGGGTTGGTTCCCCATGCGTGAGCGATCGGTGGTGGCCGTGGGTCTTGCCGTGCTCGCGGGGCCTGTCTCGCTCTTCCTGGCGATCCTCCTGGATAGCGCCGATGCCACCGACTGGTTGCCTGGGGCCCCCGAGAACGTGCTGGTCATCGCCGGCCTGGTCGCCCTTGGCCTGGGGGCGTGGATCGCCTACCTGGTCGGACAGCGCCAGCCGACCGTCCTGGCGATCGCGGCCCTCGTGGGTCTGGCGGCCCTGGCGCTGTCCTACGTCGGGTTCCAGCAGATCGCGCTGGCCAACCAGGGGCCCCACGATACGGTCATGGAAGATGGCGGGGATCCAAGCCCTGGTGGTCACGACACCGTCCAAGACACCCGGGCCAGCGCCTGTTGGGAGGAGCCAGGCCTTTACACGGACCTCTCCGTGGCGGAGGATCGTCCAGGCGTCGATGCCGCCAGGCAGGATGGCGAAGGTCTTCCCATCGATCCGGCAGCGTTGCCCGAGGGTTGGGATGGGACCCGGGTCTCCCATCTCCGTTGGCATCCACCCTCCAAGCACAACGAGAGCCACGCCAAGGACCGCTTCCTGGTCACGCAGACCCGCAACCTGACCGCCGGGTTGACCGACGACTTCACCCACGAGGAGAAGCGGGCCTACTTCCTCGAGTTCGCCGCCAACGTCACCCGGGCCAACCAGACCACGCTGGAGGCTTGGGCTGATCGGTTCATGGCCTCCGAGCAGCCGTGGGACGGTCGGTCCTCGGACACACGGACCTCCTGGGACCCTGGGTTCCAGCGCTACGAGGTCCACATCCGCGAAGACGTGCTGGCTATCGGCGACGTCGTAGCCAACCTGAGCGAGCCCAGGGATCGGTTCCGGACCGTCGGCCAGGCCGAGATCGTCGATGCCCCGTGGTACCTGACCCTGGACGTCCCCGAGAAGACGATCAAGGCCAGCTGGTCGCTGGGGACACGGGCGGAGATCAGCGTGGACCCCCGGGATCTGGCCCTCTACACCTACAAGTCCTACGTCGACTTCAGCCAACCTTGGGACCGCGACGGCGACCCGCCGCCGACACCGGAGGAAGCGTTCAGCCAGCTCCGGGAGCTCGGGGAGATGGCACCCTACGACGGGCCGATCCGGTGGGACAAGGACCAGGTCGACCCCGAACCCTTGCGGTGCTGAGGAGGCCGGCTTCGCCGGGCCAGGCTCTCGGACGCCCACGTCAGGGCCCGCGCCTGGCTCGTGGCTAGGAGCTAACCCGGGCACCGGGTCCCTTGAGCAGCTTCCACCCGAACCAGCCAAGCGCCAAGATCAGGGGCAGCAGCACCGCCACAACGCCCAGGGGCCTGGCGCCCCACCCTCGAGCGCCCTCGGTCACGGTGATGCCCGGAACGATATGCGTGGCCAACACGAGGGCCAGGCCGGCTAGCACCAGGCTCCCGGTAGCGCTCACACGGCCCCAGCTCCGCGTGCGGACCACCAACCCAGCGCCCAGGGTGGCCAGGGGGGTCAGCCAGAACAGCGACACCCAGACGAGGCCGTCGATCTCCACGCCAAGGTCCAGCAACTTGTGGCCTCGGAACCCGAGGGCGAGTTGCTCGCTGGCCAGCAGGAGGACCAGCAGGATCCCCAGGATCCCGGCGCCGAGGAAGGCCCCCCATCTCGGGATCCGATGGCCGACCAGGAGCCAGGTCGCGACGCCGAGCAGCGGGTAGGCGAGGATCAGGAGCTCGGGACGGGGCACGGCGGCCGATGCGAACACGGCGGCCAGGCCACCGGCGGCGAGCACGAGCCCCAGGCGGTCCTCGTCCATCGAGGGACGACCGGCCGGGGAGACGATAAGGGTTCGGTGGTCGTCGATCTGTCGATCAAGCCCCGATCGTAGGGAGAGCGCTTGGCACCCGATACGCCGTGAAACCGTCAAAAGAACCATCAAGAACGGTCTTTCGGAGAGCCCCGCCTAGGTTGGGAGACGACGTACGACTCCCACGGAGTAAACCGGATGTTCCCCCACCACCCACCTTAGGGGCAGGAGCCTACCCCATGTCCCACCCCGACCGCGGTAAGACAGGCCTTGCAGCCATCCTCGCCCTGGCCCTGTTGGCCGGCCTGCTCTTCGCCAACCTGATGTACGTGAACGGGAGCACCGACCACCAGCTCAGTGCCTTCGAGCCGGAGACCGACGGCGAGCGCGTGACGATCCGAGCCAAGGTTCCCGCCGAGCCCGGTGATCGGGTCAGCCTGAGCTGGTTCCCGTACGGGGCGCTCTCCCCCGTGTTCGACCGGGTGGAGTTCCACGCCGTCGAGGAGGGCGAAGGGCTCATGATCACCAACGGGTCCCAAGCACCACACACCTACGCTCGCGCGTCGGCCAACCTCACGCCCGGCACGAGCCTCTCGCAGGCCCCGATCACGTTCACAAGGCCGGCCGTGAACCAGAGCCCGGTGGAGGACGAGTTCGACTTCCCGGGCAACTGGGTCGATCTCGTCTGGGTCTTCCACATCGCTCCGGGTCAGAGCCTGCCGGAGAACGAGACCGCCCGCCAGCTCTTCCTCCGTGGGCTCGACGTGCCCGATGCGACAGACGTGGCCATCGTCCAAGCCTCTGCCGTCCAAGCCCAACCCTGGTTCTACACGGGCGAGGCCCTGCTCGGCGTGGCCGCCGTCGGCCTGGGCGGGTTGACCCTTTGGCCCTCCCGCCAGACGCCCCGGATCGATGAGGAGGCCACCGACACCGAGGCCTTGATCGCCTTGGTCGAGCGAGGTGAAAGCTACCTGGCCAACCTGCGCAACCTGCTGGTGATCACCGGCGTGTTGCTGTTCTTCTTGGGCATGTTCGGCGTGGTCGCCATCGACGATGTCTTCCTGCTCGCCATCGATCCAGGTGCACCCGGGGACACCTGGGAGGTGTGGATGGAGCGAGGCTTCGCCTTCGTCTGGCTGTCGCTGGTGGCCACCTGGCTGATCCTCCTGGTCGCCGTCCAACGGGCCCTGATGCGCTGGCGTGAACACGCAAGGGACCGGCCGCTGGACCTCTGAGGTGGCAGCATGGCCGGGGAACAGGGACCGGATCATCCGCGACGCCCCGACCTCTACGTCGTGGCCCGGTTCCTCGACCGGCTCCTGTACGCCGAGGAGACTCACACCAAGCAGAGCCTCCAGATGGCCGTCCGCCTGAACTACGACCTGTTCAAGAGCTACCTGGCCTTCCTCCAGGACCGGGGGTTCGTGCGGGTCGTGGCACAGGACAAGGGCAGCGACGAGGTCCGCATCACGAACGAGGGGGTCCAGGCCCATCGACGGATCGTGGCTTGGATCCGCGAGGTCATCGGGGAGGAGTTCCTCTGACCAGGCGCCCGGTCCTCACCGAGCTCGGCCGCGAGCTTGTCACCCGCTCCACGCTCAAGCTCGTCACCGGGTTCGTGCTCCTCACCGCGGTCATGGCCGTGCTGGCCGCGACGGCGGGCGACGCCCTGGAGCTTGTCACGGGCCCGCCCTACCTCTTCGCGCCGACGCTCCTCTGTCCGATCGCCGCCCACCGTGTCCTACGCGACCGCGACACCGGCATGACCGGGGTCCTTGCGACCACCCCCCTGTCGCGGCGGCACGGCCTGGCCGCCAAG
>CAZBKU010000267.1:0-3879 GCA_964492585.1 uncultured Thermoplasmatales archaeon
GCGATGCCGCCTGCACGACCGTCATCAGCGGGACCAGCTCGGCTGGTTGTCTGCCTCCCCCGCTGCCATGCGAAGCGCAGGATCCGCGCGATCTGATCCCCGACGATCCGACGGTGCTAGTCCCCGGGCTTACTGGCACCCCAGGGGGTGTGGGCGTGGGTTGCGCGGATCCCCAAGGTCCACCCGGCCAACCCAACGCGTTGGGGGACGGTGGGGATGGCGGCGACGGATGCACCGCGGTGGAAGGGAACCGTGGTACCGACGGTGCGGACGGCAACTCGGGCACGTTCGGGTGCAGCTCCGGCGGGAACGGAGGGACCGGCGCGGGTGCCGCGACCGGGTCGGCCCGCGGTGGCGAGGGAGGCTTGGGGATGCGGAACGGTGGCAGTGGAGGAAGCGCAACCTCAGATGCGTCAGCTGGAGATGGCGGGAACGGGGGAAGCGGGGGCTCTGCCACCCTCGGTCCCGACTGCGCTGGCGGGACCGGTGGGAACGGCGGGAGCGCTACCGCCGGATCCGCGACGGGGGGTAACGGAGGACACGGACTCTGTGGCGCAGGGGGCTCTGGTGGGGGTGCCTCGGCTGGGGCAACCGCCGGCCGCGGAGGGTCCGGCGGATCTGGGAGCCCTTCCGGGTTGACGGGTGTCAGTGGGACCGCGCAAGACGGCGCCGCGCTTGCGGGCTCAGGGGGAGCTGGCCTCGAAGTCTGCCCGTGACACAATGACGCCGCGCCGAGGGCTCGGCCCTTGCTGCGCGGCCCCATCTCTGCTCTCTCCTGACGCGCCTGCCGGGGCCGGCCAGCTTGAAACGTTGGCCGGCGGCAACGCCCATGCTGGACACCGGCTGCAGGCGAAAGGCTATGTACAGGGGGTCCTCCTTGGACCCGATACCCCGATGACACGATCCTTCCAGGACCTCGGGTTAAGCCGCGAGGTCCTCGATGCACTGGAGCACATGGGCTACGAGACGCCCACGGAGATCCAGGATGAAGCCATCCCCCTCATGCTCAAGGGACGAGACGTGGTCGCCCAGGCCCCGACCGGCAGCGGCAAGACCGCCGCCTTCGGGTGCGCCGCCGCCGAGGTCACCACCCCCGGCAAGGGCACCCAAGCCCTCGTCCTCACACCCACCCGGGAGCTCTGCCGGCAGGTCGCCAAGGAGCTCCAGTCGATCGCCAAGATCCGCGGTCAGGACGTCCTGACCATCTACGGTGGCGTCAGCTACGGACCCCAGGTCAAGGGCCTCAAGCAAGGCTCCGAGATCATCGTCGGCACGCCCGGACGGGTCAAGGACCTGATGAAACAGGGCAAGTTCGACGGGAGCAACCTGAGCCTGGTCATCCTCGACGAGGCCGACCGGATGCTCGACATGGGGTTCATGGATGATGTCACCTGGATCATCGACCAAGCCCCCTACGGCCGCCAAGGCCTGCTCTTCTCGGCGACCATCCCGCCCGAGATCGAGCACGTCGCCCGCGAGCTGTGCCGGAACCCGGCCAACCTGTACGTCGAGGCCGACTTCGAGGAACGCCGTGAGGAGTACGTGGTCCGCGTCGGTCACAAGAACAAGCCCTGGGCCCTGGCCCGGATCCTCGAGGCCGAGGACCCGGAGCTGGCGTTCGTCTTCTGCCGGACCCGGCACGGGACCCGCAAGATCGCCAACCTGCTCCGGCGCAACGGCTACGACGTCGACGCCATCCAGGGTGACCTGAGCCAGGCCGCCCGCGAGAAGGTCATGCAGAAGGTCCGCGACGGCAAGGTCAGCGTCCTGATCGGCACCGACGTGCTGGCCCGCGGTATCGACGTCCGCGCCTGCGACCTGGTCATCAACTACGACCCGCCGCGGGACCCGGAGGACTACACCCACCGGGTCGGCCGGACGGCCCGCATGGAGGACGTCGGCAAGGCCTACACCCTGGCCACCCGGGAGGACTCCCGGACCCTGGTCGAGATCGAAGGCCACGCCGGCGCCAACCTCACCGAGGTCGAGGTCCCCGAGACCGACACCGACGACAGGATCACGCACATCCACGACTGGGAGGAGAAGGCCGACAAGTTCGGCATGGTCCACTTCCGGATCGAGGGCGTGCCCGAGGACGAGGCTCGGATGGACATGTACTGGGACATCGTCGACAAGACCGACGTCCACCGGGACGACGTGGGCCACAACCGCAAGCGCGGCGACATCATGACCATCGAGGTCCGCCACGAGGCCGCCGGGCGTTTCCAGGACAAGCTCGGCAAGAAGGGTGTGCTTGGCCACGACGTGAAGGTCGAGGTCATCCCGCCCGAGGACCACTGAGGCTCGCTTCTACCCCGGACACCCGGCGGCTTGCCGGGCCGGGTCAGATCTCCCGATGGCAGCGAAGGCAGCCTCCCGTTGCTGGCAGGAGGGGCAGTCCCCGCAGGGCTCGGGACCCTCCTCGTAGCAGCTCCAGCACAGACCCATGGGCGCCCCGAGCTCCAAGCCCAGGTCGACGACCTCGTCCTTGCTCGACCCGTGCAACGGTTGTTCGATGGCAAGCTCGGGTTGGGTGGCCAGACCCTTGGCCAACAGCTCGCCCAGATCCTCGAAGAACCCAGCCGAGGCGTCGGGGAACGTGTCGGGGTCGACACCGTTGTGACCTCCGACCAAGCGGTCAGCCCCAAGGATCTCGGCCATGTGGGCCCCGACGCTGTAGAACATCGCGTTGCGTCCGGGCACGTACCCGTAGGGCGCGTCCTCCAGGGCTGGGTTGTCCAGCAGGGGGTGGACCGGGTCGTCGAGCTCCCGCAACCAGGGCATCTCGAGCTCTGTCAACGGGACCTCAGCGGCCTTGGCCACGGCCCGGGTGGCCTGGATCTCCGGCGGCGGGCGCTTGAAGTAGTTGAACGTCAGGGCGTGGATCTCCCACCCTTGCTCCATGGCCCACCAGGTGGCCACGGTCGAGTCGATGCCCCCCGACAGAAGGACCAACGCCTTCATGGTCAGCCCTGCAAGGACGGTGTCCGGGAAAACCCTTGGGCTCGGCGGGGCCCGAACGACGGAGCCAGCGGGGGGGAACCGAGGGCCGCCGGTTCCCAGAGCCCTAGGAGACGACACGATGATCGATCCAGGTGCGGCCGTGGACACAGCTGCCGTTAGACGGGCTGCGCCGAGGCTTCCCGTGGGTCACAGGGCCTCGGTGTCCCGCCCGCGGGGCGATGCATGACCAACGCGTGTTCAACAACGCGCTTTATACCCTACGCAGAGAGGGTGTTAGCATGCCTGAGGCGGTCGCTTCCACGACGGTCCTGCCCGAGACCGGTACCGATGACCGGTGTGCTGAAGAGATCCTCAAGGATCCCATCAAGCGAGCCGAGTGGCTCGAGGGGGCCCTGTGCCGCCAGCTCGATATGGACGCCGAGGACGCCCGCATGATCACAGGCGTGGTCCTCGAGCAGTTCGGCGCCAAGCAGGAGCTCCTTGACGACGAGCTGGACAGCGACGTCCGCTCGATCTTCTACACCCTGGAGAACAAGCGCATCCTCACCTTCCGGCGCATCGAGTACGAGAGCGAGGATGGCATGACCCTCCGTGGCTTCTTCTGGCGCTTCCATCCTGACGGTGTCCGAGAGGACCTCGAGAAGGCTCGCCGTCAGGCGGAGAGCGGTGACGACGGCGTCTACGAGAACCTGCCGTCGGACTGCTGGGAGCGATCGGCCAACTGATCTTCACCCTGAACCCCTGACCAGACCGACCGTGGGAACCCGCTCCGACACCTGGCCGGCTGCCGGGCTGCGCAGGACGCTGAACCGACGTCCCTGGCGCGCCCCGGCGGCCTGGCCATCCTTCTGCATAGGGACCTGGAACCACGGAGCCACGGAAGGACGGAGAAGCCACCCGGGGCCAGGAGACGTC
>CAZBKU010000268.1:0-3865 GCA_964492585.1 uncultured Thermoplasmatales archaeon
GATCACACCTTGATCCTCCAGAAGCTGGACGTGGTGCTGGAGCGCGCCGGGTGCGAGGCCTGTCGCACGGGCCAACCCCCGGAAGTGGATGCCCGGGTGCCCTGAGACGTGCTCGACGATCTCGGCACGGTGGTCGTTGTCCAGCAGCTCCTCCCGGGTCAGGCGGGTGTAGAGACGCCCCAGGGCCAGCGCGATGGAGGTCCGCCACCTGGCCAGCAGGGCTCCAAGGAGCAGGATCAAGGCGGCGACCAGGGACAGCTCGGGGAGGGGCTGTTCCCTTGGCGCGTACGCGGTCCCGTCGATCAGGACCGTGTGGGCCTCTCCCGAGACCTCCAGGCGGGATCCGTCCTCGAGGGCTGCGCCAGCCGGTCCGCTGGGGCGCCCCAGGACACTGGCAGTCAGGTTCCCCTCCAGTTCGAGCCGGTCGCCGTCCAACCGGATCACCTCGCCGCCGACATCCAGGGTCCCGGACGCGCTGGGGAGGGCGATCGAGCCCGCGCCGTGGGCCTTGGGCTGGGCCAGGCCCAGGATCGCCTGGGCAGAGCGCAGGTCGATCTGGGCGTGCCCGCCGGATGCGCGGAGGTAGAGGTAGGTTCGTTCCTCCCGAAGGGTCGGCTGGGAGACCGGGTCCTCGCGCGGCCCCGCCGAGCCGTTGTAGGACGTGCGCTCCCCGCGGGCCTCGAGGTGCGCGCCTTCGAGGAACCGGGCCATCCCCACCCCGTCGAAGGAGAGGCTCACCAGGGCCATAGCTTGGGGCGATCCCCAATCGACAGCCAGCGGGAAGGTGTACCGCCACCGGCACTCGGGCCGCTCCCCCTCGCAGATCGGGGCCCCCTGCCGTTTGCCCGGGGACGGGAGGACGAGCCTGTCCGGCGGGTCGGCCAGCCTTACCTGTGTCAGGTTGACCACCACCTCTGCATCGTGCCGGGCGTCGGCTGCGACCGAGGCGTTGGAGAGCTGGATGTCTCGCTGGGCGGTCCGCTGGTTGTACGTCACCGGGCCCCCTGCCGGGTTGGGGGCGATCAACCGGCTCTCGTTGATCTCGGTCAGGATCACCTCGTCGGCCTGAAGCGTCAGCTCGTGTAGGCCGGCTCCACCCGACAGCACGAGGTAGGCCTCGGCGGCACCCAGGCCGGCGGTGCCGGTCAGGACAGGCCTGCCCGTGGTGTCGAGCTGGCTGGGAGCCACCGCCCAGGCTGCACCAGGCTCGGGCGCGGGGTCCATGGCCTCCAGACCGTCCAAAACGCCCAGCACAACGGCACCTGGGATAAGCAGCAGGGCGCATAGCCCGAGCGATGCCACGGGGGATGGTCTCATGCCAGGCCTCCGGCGCCCGGGGCATCGGTCCGTGGGGGCCTGTTCCCCAACCGCCTCGTTGAGCGAGGCCAAGGCCGCTGGGCGGGTGGTCGGACGTGCGCGGGACAAACTCGGAGGCTCCTCCGCTCCCCCCGGTCTCCCCGTCGCCGGCGTCTTGGATCACCACCCGCGGCCGTGATCCACGTTCTGCCAGCGCCCCTCGGGTCGCCGTTCGTCCCAGGGAGTGGTGTATATATAGTCCTGTCCTCGCGCCGGTCGGTTATCGAGGGTTGTACCGGGCTGCTTAGGGTCAAACCCTCCGCCGCGCTTCCTCATGCGTCAGAAGACGCGGCGACGAACGGACCGGGCAAGACGATCCGACGAAAGCACGACCCGTCCGAGCCGACGTGGGCTCGCGCTCGCGGTGATCACCATCGCGTTGGCTTTGACCCTTGGCCTGGCCGGGGTCGGGGGCGTGGCGACGGCGGCCTCCCCGGCGTCGACCGGCTCGGTCTCGGGAGACTGCGCCGGCGTCGGTATCTACGACGGGGAGCCCTCGGTGTACGTCCAACCGGACAACTGCGTCGAGGAAGACGCGTGAGTCCACCCGGGCCGGGACCGACCAGAGACCGGGACCAGGATGGGTCTCCGCGGGGGTCTCGAGATGACGCGCAGGATGGCGCCGCCGGCCAGGAAGCCGGGGCCGAGGTTGGGGAGATGCCGACAGGTGTCGACCGCCCACTCCCCGCGGCTCGAGGATCGGACGGCCCCAGGCAAGCCCCTGTCTCGACGGCTGAGAGCGGGTCGTTGTTCGCCAACGAAACCCGCGAACGCATACGAGAGCTGTTGATCCGGATGCCCGGGATGAACAAGAACCAGCTCGCCAGGCGCCTGGACATCTACCCGAGTCTTCGAGACTATCACCTCAAGAAGCTCATACGCGACGGCCTGGTCGTCACCCGGTCCAGCGCCAGGGGACGCGAGATCCTTTGCTTCTGGTGGGAGGACGCCGACCTCTGGCATGACCCCAGGACGCGCATCCTGTACGGTAGGCGCGCCTCCCGGCTGGTGGCGCTGTACATCGCGGATCACCCGGGGTCCACCAGCTCCGAGATCGGGGCGGCCCTGGATCGCTCGGACGCCACGATCCGCTACCACCTGGACAGCCTCCTGGGTAAGTGCCTGGTGGCGCGCGAGCGGGACGGACGGCAGATCCGCTACAGGCCCTCGGACCGGTTGACCTCGTGGGTTGAGGAGATCGGGGAGGGCTTCCCACGCCCGTGGCAGGCTTGACCCGAGGCAGCCGTGGACAGCCCGGTGGGAGGCCCTTGCCAGCAGTCCTGCGTCGGCTTCAGGACGCGGGGCCGGGCACGGGACTGGTCCCTTTCTCAGCAGTGTCGTTATATTATTACACTAGTATACTCTTGCAGCTAACGAGCGGATCAACCGCTCGGGATAGCCAATGAGAGAACGCCGACGCCGGGGGGCACCGCGGAGCGGAACGGTCGTGCTGATCATGGTGCTGAGCTTGGTCCTCGTGCCGGCTGTCCACGCCGTCCAGCCGAAGGTCAGCGGGGTCCCCGGTGGGGGTTGTGTCCAGATCAGTTGGGATACCCCTCCTGGCGTAGGCATGGACCCAGAATGCAAGCCGAACCTCTGGGGCTCCCAGTCCAGCCAAGGCATCGACGCCGACGCGACCCTCGCGGGGACCGGCGTCACCGTCGACTGGAACATCACCCAGGAGGCCACCGAGATCGACCGGTTCTCGGTCCTGCGGGGCGAGACCCCCTGGACCCTGACCCCGATCGTCTACGTGGACAACTCGACCCGGGGATACACCGACATCGGGGCGGCCTGGACCGGGGAGGCGATCTGGTACCAGGTGGTCGCCTTGGACGACGGCGAGATCGTCGCGCGGAGCCAAACCACGCTCGCGACACCGCACACTTGAGGGATAGCCGTGAAGCAGAGCTCTGTCCTTCTGGTCCTCGTCCTCGCAGGCGTCCTCTTAGCTGCAAGCACCGTTGCCGCTGCCGGCCTCTCCGGCGAACTTCGCACCCGGCAGGACCTAGCCTTGGACGGGCAGGTCAACGCGACCGCTCCCTTAGGGGTCGCCCACCTGCGATCAGATGCTGTCAACGAGAGTTTCACTCAGCTCTCGGCCGACACGGTCGAGGTGGCTTACGTCTGGGAGTCGGGCGAACGTGTCGGGCGGGACGGGCGAGACGCGATTGTCGAAAGCAGCACCGACTGGGGTGACGAGACTCAGACGTTCGACCACGTGACGGCCAACGTCAGCCGGGACCAGGCGACGCCCGAGGTCCTGGTCATCGCTACCGACGGGATCAGTAACCTCGCGGGACGTGCTTCGGGGGCCACCCAAGGCAGGATGGTCGAGGATACGACGCTCACCTATGTCGGGGACAGCGAGAGCTACAGGGGAGTCGGAACCGAGAGCCGAGTCGGGTTCTCGTATACCGTCGACGGGCCCTGGCCCGCGATCGACGGCCTGGACTCGGCCACGGTGACCGGAGACTTCCTCCTCTTCATCAACAACGTCACGCTCACG
>CAZBKU010000269.1:0-3839 GCA_964492585.1 uncultured Thermoplasmatales archaeon
GAGGCCTTGACCCGCCGTCCAGCTCCCACCACTGCAAGCAACCGAAGCGACGTCGGTGAGGTGACCCAGCCAGGAAGGGCAGGGGTCTCAAGCCCCACGTTTCTCCTGCTCATCGCGGGACTGGGACCGCCTCGTCCCCCCCATTGCCAGCTTTCCCATCCTTAGCCTCCCGTCGATCCGTCCCAAGGGCCATACCCTATGCCATCGCATAGCAAGTACTTAGGTTGTCCCGCGTTGCCTGGGGGGTGGGTTGCGGGCCAAGGTCTCCAGGGGCTGCCAGGCTCGGCCCGTCCGGGGGTCCACGGGTGGTGAGGCCAGGGGGACCATCCACAAGGTAGATTGGGGGGAGTCCCATACCCCATCGATGGCCATGGAGCAGGCTGAACCCAGCGATCAGCCATCTGGCGACGAACCCGTCGAGGGCGACCCGGTCGAGCACCTGCTGACGCTGGGTGGCGTCCTTGAGTTCCTGGCCGACCGCATCACCGCCAAGCGCCTGCTCCTGGTGTCCGATAGCCCGCGGGTCGTCGGCGAGGTCCTCTCCGAGGTCGCCCTGCCCACCGTGCTGGCCACCACCAAGGAGGACATCAGCAAGGACTACGCCGCCGACTGCGAGACGGTCTTGCACCTGTCGGTGGCGGTGCCCAAGAGCCTGGACCTGCTTGAGGACGTCCGCGGCATCCTGGTCAGCGCCTACCTCGAGGGCTCGCTGGGCGACGGTGAGGACACCCTCGTCCTGGTCGCCTCGGAGAGCCAGCCCTTGCTCGTGCTGAACTTCTCCATCTCGGCGGACCCGACCTTCAAGGTGCTGCGCTCCGGCATCGAGGAACGCGTCTCCCTCCAGGTCTTCGAGATGCTCTTCAGGATCGCCGGCGATCTGGTCCGCCAGGGGCGCGAAGGGAAGTCCATCGGGGCTCTCTTCATCATCGGCGACACCGAGCCGGTGCTGGGTGCCAGCCGGCAGGCCGTCATCAACCCGTTCCAGGGCCACGAGGCCGACGAACGCTACGTCCTGAACCCCCAGAACATCGAGACGATCAAGGAGTACGCCCTGCTCGACGGCGCGATGATCGTCGACGAGGAAGGCTACCTCGAGGCTGCCGGTCGCTACGTGCTGCTCGAGGCCGACGCCGAGGTCGCCAGCGGTCTGGGCGGCCGCCACCTGGCCGCCGCCAGCATCACCCAGAAGACCCAGGCCGTCGCCATCGTCGTCTCCAGCAGCGGCGTCGTGAGGGTGTACAAGGACGGCAAGCCGATCATGGAGCTGGACGGTTTCTGAGGACCGCCGGACCACGGCGCAGGGCGGTCCTCAGAGCGGCCGAAGCCTGAGACCAGAGAGCGAAGGCTTCGGCCAGATCTCGGAGGAGCCGAGCGGCGATGCAAGCGCCGGCTCCTCCGATCCGGGGCGGCGTCGCCCTACATAGAAACCCGGTAGATCGAACCGACGCCTCCGGTCCTGGCCCATGCGGACGCTCGTCTTCTGCGCCTCCCCCGCTTGGGACAGGTGGGGTTCAGGGGCCCCTTGCCCGAACGACAAAGTCGATCGCACCGAGCCTGCATCGGTGCTCCTCCTACCACCGGGGCGTCCTTGGCGGTCCATGTCGCTTGCGGTTCCCTTTTGGTCAGGTCCCCGCTTGCCCGACCATGCGCGTGCTGGGCGGGCGCTTGCTCCTCGACGACGGCCCGACCGAGGGCACCGTCGAGGTCGACCCGGCCGGGACGGTCACCGCCGTCCACGAGGGGGATGACGCGACCACCCCCGACCAGCCGGGCCTGGTGATCCCGGCGGCGACCAACGCCCACACGCACCTGGCCGACAGGATCGCCCGCAACGAGGTCACCGCCACCTCGCTGGAGGAGATCGTGGCACCACCCGACGGGCTCAAACACCGCCTGCTCGGGGCCGCCACCGACCGGGAGCTCGTCACCGGCATGCGCCTGGCCCTGGCCGAGGCCGACCAGGTCGGCGCCGCCAGCGTGCTGGACTTCCGAGAGGGCGGCCCCAGGGGGGCAGCGCTGGCCCGTCGGGCACAGGCCGGCACCGGGGTCGACCTGGTCTTGTTCGGACGGCCCACGCAACCTGATCGGTGGATCCAGGAAGCCGAGGCGCTCCTCGATATGGTCGACGGGATCGGTATCTCAGGGATCAGCGACCAACCCGACGAGGTGAGCCAGGCCCAGGCCGAGGCCTGCCGGGAGACCGGCAAGCCTCTTGCCTTGCACCTCTCTGAAGGCCGGCGCGAGGACGCCGAGGCCGCCCTGGCCCTGTCCCCGGATCTGGTGGTCCACGCGACCTACGTCACCGGCGAGGACATCCAGGCCCTGGCCGAGGCCGGCGTGGCGGTGGCGCTGTGCCCCCGATCCAACGCCTTGTTCGGCAACCGGCCGCCGATCCCCGAGCTCCTCGATGTCGGGCTGACCCTGGGCCTTGGCACCGACAACGCCATGTTCCACATCGCTGATCCGTGGGCCGAGGCTGCTTTCATCCTCGACCGGTGGCCCGAGGTCCAGCCCGCCGACGTCCTCGAGATGCTGACCCGCTTCCACCTCCCTGGGTGCCCTCAGCCGACCGTCGAACCAGGCCAGCGGGTCCTCGTGTTGGACGACTCGAAGGGTCTAAGGCCAGCCATCGCCCATCACAGGGTCAGCGTCCCCTGGAGGGACAAGGTGTGACAGCTGACAACGGGAACCGACGGTTCGAGCGGATCCTGGTCCCGACCGACGGGAGCCGGACCAGCGAGCATGCCCTGGACACCGCCCTGGATGTGGCGGCCACCATGGGCTCCAGCGTGACGGGTCTCTACGTGATGGACAGCAGCGCGTACGCGGCCTTCCCTGGCGACCTGGAGTGGGAATCGATCCGGCAGATGCTAGAGCGGGAGTCCGAGGAGGCCTTGTCCGAGATCCGCGAGCTCTGCGAGGCCCAGGGCACCGAGTGCCAGGCCCTGGTCCGGGAGGGCCACCCGGCCGAGGAGATCATCGAGGCCAGCCGCGATCACGACCTGGTCGTCATGGGCACCCACGGCCGATCCGGCTTGGAGCACCTGCTGATGGGATCGGTCACCGAGAAGGTGATCCGGCATGCCCCGGTTCCGGTGCTCGTGGTCCGCACCCCCGAGGGCGAGGCATGAGACCGAGATACTTCGACGCGCGTGAGAGAAGGGCTTACATGAGGCGCCAGCTGTCTCACCACCATGCTGACGTCCCCGCCCGTTGCCCTAGCTAGGCCTGATGGCGCTAGGGCTAAACGAGCGTTGAGCGGGGATCGCTTGGAGGCGACCGAGGCTTGAACCCTGACCGATCGGGTCCGCGGGTGCGCTTGGTGATCGTCGGGCTAGCCGTGCTGCTGGCCATCGCGCCATGGATCGCGACCGTGGCTGCCCAGGAGGACCCGGACGCCGAGCTCGCCGAACGGCCCGGGGATGCCAAGAGCGACTGGACCCTGGAGCTGGAGACCCTCCGGGCCGAGGTGCGCTGGACCATGCACCGGGCCGACGACACCACCCGGGAATGGGTCAACGGCTCCTTCAACGGCCTCGACGATCAGCTGACCTACCGGTACACCCAGATCGTCGAGGGGGGCGAGGACGAGGACCCCACCGTCCACCAGATCAACATGACGCTCGGGTTGGCGGCCGTCTACGAGTACCGGGACACCAACAACGACAGCCGGTTCGAGCTCTCCGACGAGATCGTCGACTACCACCCCATCGGGACCGAGGGCGTCCCACTGGTCCACGAACGCGACCACCCCGGGCAGATCGAGGGCGCCCGTGTCGTCTACCCCCTGGAGGGCGGCGGCGAGCTCCACCTGGAGATCTACATGAGCCCGACGGTCG
>CAZBKU010000270.1:0-3805 GCA_964492585.1 uncultured Thermoplasmatales archaeon
CTCGTAGCGGTGGGTGGCGGCCTGGAGCTCCAGGATCGGGTCCCCGTCGGTCGGCGTGGGGAGGGTCGGCGGGTCCGGTGGCGACCGGGTCCCGTGGAGCTCTAGGGTGCGATCGGCCAGGTCCGCGAAGGGATGGGGCCGGTGGGCGGCGATCAGCAGGGTCAACCCGCCGGCCTTGAGCGCCCGCAAGGTGCCGACGAGGTCCTCGGTGGCCTGGGCGTCCAGCTGGGCATCAGGCTCGTCGAGGACCAGCAGGTCCGGCTCGCCGACCAGCGCGCAGGCCAGGCTGGCTCTCGCCGCCTCGCCGCCGGACAGGGTCGCGATCCGGCGCCGAGCCAGGGGCTCGATGCCGAACTCCCCGAGGACCTGGTCGATCCGGGGCCCGATCTCGTCGGCCGGCGTGCCCAGGTTCTCCAGGATGGCCCTGAGCTCGGTCTGGGCCGTGTCGCTGACGAACCCGGCCTCGGGGTCCTGCGGTACGAAGCCGATCCGTCGCGGGAGCTGGCCGGTCGGAAGCTTGGCCACCGGCCGACCGTGGAGGGTGACCTGGCCGGCCAGGCGACCGCCGTGGACCCGGGGGATCAGGCCGGTGGCCAGGCGGAGCAAGGTCGACTTGCCGGCACCCGAGGGGCCCTCGACGACCATGGCTTGCCCGGGACCCAGCTCGAGGTCCAGGTCGGCCAGGCACGGCTCCTGGTCGTGGTGGGCGAAGCTGACCCCGCTCATCCGGAGGATGCGTCCACCCCCAGGACGAGGACCAGCGGCAGCACGAGGACCAAGCCGACGATCGCCAGGTCGACCACGCCCAGGGGGACCTGGACGGTCGGGTAGAACGCCGGCCGGCCGGGACCCAGGAAGGCCACCAGGCCGGCCAGCAAGCTGGCGGCCACACCCAGGCCAGCGGCCAGGCCGGGCCGGGCTCGGCGGCTGGTGCCCTCGGTGGAGAAGCCTCGCAGCGTCAGTGCTTCCTCGGCCACGAGCGCCCGGTCCAGCGATCGGGCCGTCAAGGGCACCAGGACGTGCGCGGTGCCCCGCAGGCCGTCGGTGCGGACCCCGCGGGTGCGAAGCGCGCCTCGCATCGCCTCGGCGTCCCGGCGGATGTCGGGGACCAGGCGAAGCGCCAGGCCGCCGGCGGTGGCGACCGAGCGCGGCAACCCCAGGCGGGAAAGGGCCCGGTGGAAGGTCTGGGGTGGCACGGCCAGGGTGGCCGTCCCCAAGGCCAGGACCACGGTCCCCAGTTGGAGACCGGCGACCAGGCCCCAGGCCATGGCCTGGAGGGTCAGCCGCGGTCGGCCCAGCAGGTCGATCCGGAAGGGGGCCTGCCAGAGCACGCCAGCCCCGTTCCAGGAGAACAGGGTGTTGAAGACGAGGACGGCCACGGCCAGGCCGCCGGCGGCCTTGAACAGGACCGGGGCCTGGCGGTGGGTGCCGGCCCTCACGGCGTAGGCCAAGGTGAGCCCCAGCAGCCCGACGATCGCCACCGGGTGGGTGACCAGCATGGCGACGACCGACAGGGTCAGGCCGGTGGCCAGGGTCCAACGGTGGATGCGGTGCTCGGTTGGAGCCTCGGTCATCCGGCTGGCACCTCGTAGGTCGCGTTGGGCGTGAGGACGACGCCGACGCCCGTGGGCGTGGTCCCGGGCAGCTTGTCATCGAGGCCGGTGGCGTCGGGTCCGCTGGCGGTGATCAGGAAGGAGAGCGGGGCGCCGGGTGGCCCGGTGGCGTGGACCAACAGCCAGGGCGGGTCGATCCAACGGGCGGTGACCCCCCAGGCGTCCAGCAGGGCCAACCGGTCCCCGTCGACGCGGACGTACCGGTCCTGGTCGCCTGCCATGCCCGCCAGGGTGTCGGGTTCCACGGCATCGCTGGCGTCCAGATCGGCCGGCCAGCGGTCCAGACCTGTGAGGACGTGGCTGACAGCCATCGACCGGTTCCAGGGTCGGTGATCCCAGAGGATCAGATCGCCCTCCTGGAGCTGGTAGCTGGCCGACCCGACGGTCATCAGGGTCGTGTTGACGTGGTAGAACCAGTCGACCCGATCGTCCGGGTAGCGGCTCTCCCGGCCGTCGATTCTGTGCACGAACCCGCCGCCGTAGGCGGTCTCGACCGTGGCCACGGCCTGGACGGCGTCCATGGCCGTTGCCCCGTCGGCCAGCCTGACGGTCTCCTCGGTCAGAACGGTCGTACCGACGTCCTCGGTGATCAGGACGGTGACCTCGACCTGCTCGTCCCCATAGAAGGTGATGCAACCCGGGACCAGCAGGACCAGGGCCAACAGGACGCCGCGGACCCGGGTCAGACGTATCGCCTCCGCGTGGCCAGCAGGGCAGCCAGGCTCATCAGGAGCGGTGTGAGCTGTGGGAGCGGGACCTCCTCGGCGGTCTCTGTGACCGGCCCCCCTAGCTTCGTGAGCGGCTGATCGTCCCCCTTGTCCTGGGCCGAGCCGCGGTCCCCGACGACGAGGGTGGTGGTCGTCCAGGGCCCCCAACCGGTCCCGTCGGCGGCCCGGGCGCTGAGGGTGTAGGTTCCCTCGGGCAGGGCCGGGAGCAGGGCCTGGAAGCTGCCGGTCCCTTGGACGGCCACCGGATCGTCGAGGACGACCTCGACGGCGCTGATGGGGCTGTCGGGGTCTGTCACGTTGCCCTCGACGAGGGTGGCCGTCCCGGCTTGCCCGTGGACGACGGCGGGGAGCTCGACGATCGGGCGTTGGGTCGCAGAGCTGTCGCTCCCATCGTCGGCCTGGGCCTCGTCGTCCGGGCTGGCTGCCCCCTGCTGGATGGTGGGCGGCTCGGCGTCAGCGTGATCGGGCTCTTCGGCGACCTGGAGGGTCACGGTCGCGTTGGCCCAGCCGCCGTAGGGATCGGTGACGTTCACCGTCAGGGTCCGCTGACCGGGGGCGCCGGTCTCGAGGTGGTACTGGCCGCCGTAGCTGGTACGGTCGGGCCCGGACCAGGTGATGGTCAGGTCGTCGCTCTCGGGATCGGTGACCTCGATCGTCACGGTGTGCGTCGCGTTGGCCTCGGCGGTCAACGGTCCGATGGCCTCGATCTCAGGCGCCCGGTTCAGGACGTGGACGTCGTGGAGGACCTTGGCGGTGTTACCGGCCTGGTCGGTGGCCGTGGCTGCGATCGACGTCGCGCCGGGTCGGGCTAGGGTAAGCGTGACCTCGGTCCCGTTGGCCTGCCCACCGAGCCAGGACCAGGTCACCTCAGGGATCGGACCGTCGGGGTCGGTGGC
Source organism: uncultured Thermoplasmatales archaeon (assembly GCA_964492585.1). Taxonomy (GTDB): domain Archaea; phylum Thermoplasmatota; class SW-10-69-26; order SW-10-69-26; family SW-10-69-26; genus CAYXGD01. The sequence continues at coordinate 3,238 of CAZBKU010000270.1, forward strand.
CTCAGCGGTCAGGTTGAGAGGGTCGTGCCGGTGGATCGTGTCCGGGCCGTCCACGGTCAGCCGTGGTGCCGCGTCGACGACCTCGAGGCTACCGGTGGCCGCCTGGCTGACATCCCCGTCGGCATCCTTGGCCCACGCCTGGAGCGTCTGCTCGCCCAGGTCCTGGTAGCGGTGCTCGAAGGTCGGCTGGTCGGACCAGGAGGTCCGGGTCCCATCCCCCCAGTCCAGGCGGTAGGCCACGACCTCGGCGTCGGCTGGCTCGGCCTGGACGGTGATCCGGGTTGGGACGTTGCGCTCGGTCGTGGCGGGTGGGGAGAGGCTGGCCGTCGGCGGGTCGCTGGAGGCCGGGTCGGTCCCCTGACCGTCGTCGGTGTCGTCCTCGTCGTCCTCTCGGGGTTCCTCGGAGGCTGCCTGGATGGTCACCTGGACGACCGCCGGCCTCGGGTGCGGGTCCCAGGTCCAACCGTGGAAGGTCCTGGTGCCGGGGTCCTGGGGGGTCCACGTGAGGCTCTCGTCGGCCTGGTCATCGATCCTCAGGGACCCGGTGGGCAAGCTGGTGGTGGTCTGC
>CAZBKU010000271.1:0-3776 GCA_964492585.1 uncultured Thermoplasmatales archaeon
ACGTAGGCCCCCATCACCACGACCAACCCCCCGATGGCACGGTCCATCCACGGTCCCGTCGCCCGGGCGACCCGGCGGACCGGGTCAGCCCCGGCGGTGGCCAGGACGGTCAGCCCGGTCAGGACCACACCGCTGCCGAGAGCGTAGACGGCCAGCACGGTCAGCCCGCCGGTCAGGGTGCCGGTGACCAAGGTCACGCCGACCAGGCTGAGGAAGATCGGGAAGGTGCACCCCAGGGACGCCAGCCCGTAGGCGGCACCCAGCGCCACGAACCCCGCCGGGCTTGCCGGTTCCTGGGGGGCTCGGCTGGGGATGGAGAACCGGGGCCCGTGGCCGATGAAGGTGCCGACACCCAGAGCGACCAACGCGGCGCCGACCGCCACGGCCAGGTAGGCCATGTAGGGCGCCAGGAAGCGGGCAAGCGCGGCCACCGGAAGGCCCACGCCGACGAAGACCGCCAGCAAGCCCACGGTGGCCAGGCCGCCAAGGGAGAGCGCGCGGCCCAGGGCCCGGGGTCCAGCCCACAGGGCAAGACCGGTGGCGCCGATGACGAGGCCACCGATCAACAAGGAGATCGGCAGGAGGTCGGCCCCCGGGCCCACACCGGCGCCGCCCAAGCCGGGGGCTGCACCGGTGAGCGCCCGGTAGCCGTAGATGCCCACGCCGACGGTCAGCGGGACCAGGCCGGCCAGGGCGATCCACCGGCCGGATCCGGGAGCAGGACCGGCGGGCGTGGCCTCCCCAGCCTGGGCTGGCGAGCGGACGGCGTAGGCCAGGTAGGCCGGGAGCATGGCGATGCAGCACGGCGCGAACAGTGCCACGGCACCGGCCAGGAAGGCCAGACTGAGGAGGCCAGGGTCGACCACAGGCGCCAGCGGGGCCGCAGCATGATAAGCGTTGTTCGTGGCGACCAAGGTAGGCCAGAAGCTCGGAGCGATGGATCCCGACGCAAACGGCTACCCGCCGCCGAAGAGCTCCAGGCCCTCCTGGACGATGAACCAGCACATGCCCAGGGCGGCCACCGGGTCAGCCCACCACCAGCCCAGTGTCATGTTGAGCAGGATGCCGACCAGGAGGAACAGGGAGAGCCAGAAGCAGGCCTGGGTCTGGAACGCGTCGGCCTCCATGGCCCGGCTGTCGATGGCGTGGGCCACCGAGCGTTTCTCCCGGGCCAGCCACCACATCACGGCCAGGGAGGCCAGGGCCAGGCCGATGCCGATCCGGGTCGGGGAGGGCTGCTCGGCGTTCCAGAGGGCCAGGCCGGCGTCGGTGGCGACGTAGGCAGCCAGGGCGAGGAGGGTGAGCCCGACCAGCCGCTGGGCCCGGGCCTCTATCTCGGCTACGCGGCCGGGGTCGTTGGCGTTGGGCTCGGCGGTGAGCCGCCAGAGCAGCACGCTGCCCGAGGAGGCCTCGACGACGCTGTCCAGGCCGAAGCTCGTCAGGGCCACGCTGCCGGCGGCGGCCCCGGCCAGGAGCGCCACGACGGCCTCGACCACGTTCCAGCCGACCGTGAGCACCTCTAGCCAGAACCCCCGGCGCAGCTGGCTGGCCCGGGGGACAGCTGCTTCGGTATCCGCCGCGTGGACATCGGCCACGCAGGGGCATCCTGGCCCGGCCTTATGACCTGTGGTCCAAGGTCCTATAGGCGGTGAGCACGCACTAGGGGTCCACGGTGGGACCATGGCCGAGGACCGGTCGCCGCGGATCACGCACCTGTCGTGGGGCCAGATGGCCGTCGAGGGTCGCGACCAGGTGTACAAGGACGTGAAGACCTGGCCCGGCGGCGCCCGGGCGTGGGACTGGAACGAGACCGGCACCAGCCACAGCCCCGGCATCCAGCCGGCCGATGTCCAGGAACTCGTCGATCACGGCGCCGAGCACGTGATCCTCTCCAAGGGCATCAACCAGCGCCTCCAGACCCAGGACAAGACCCTGGAGTGGCTCGACCACGAGGGCGTCGAGGTCGAGGTGCTGCAGACCGAGAAGGCCGTCGAGCGGTACAACGAGTTGGTCGACGCCGGCGGGATGGTCGGCGGGCTGTTCCACTCGACGTGTTGAAGGGGGCAGGCCGACGCTCAGCGCCTCCCTGGAGGCTCATCATCGGGCAGACCTGCTGCACCCCCGTGCCGGAGCTTATGCCTTGAAGGCTACGGCTTGCCGTTTGGAGGTGCGCCGGGGAACGGGGTCACGCCCGGCGCCGGTGCTCAGCCATCATGCATCGGTCCTGGACCACGGTGATCCCGGCCTCACCAAGCCGGTCGGCGGCCTGGTCGTTGCGGATGCCGAGCTGCATCCAGAAGACCGGTGCCTCCAGCTCGATAGCCTCTTCGACGTGATCGACCACGGCCTCGGACCGCCGGAAGACGTCGACCACATCCACGTCCTCCAGCTCGGTGAGGTGCCCGACGACCTGGGTACCGTAGGCCTCTGTCCCCTCGTACTTGGGGTTGACCGGGAGGATGGTGTAGCCGACCCGGTCGAGGTAGTCGGCGACCTCGTGGCTGTCACGGTCCGGGTCGGTGCTCCAGCCGACCACGGCGATGCGCTCGGCTTCACGGAGGATGAGATCGATGTCGGGCATGATGGATGCATGTGGTGGCGTCGCCTAAGCCCTATGCTCGCTGGTTCCAGGTAGGCCGCCCAGGCGATCCGCCACCCCGCGACCGGTTCCCGGCCCGTGGCTGTTATATCGTGAGGGTCGCTTGCCGGGCTCCCGCCCGGTGCCCACCATGTCCCCAGAGGTCCCCCCGTTCGGAAGCGTCGTCCACGTGGAGCTGTACAGCGACGACCCGCAGGCCACCCAAACCTTCTATGAGCAAGCCTTCGGCTGGACCTTCTACGACGTCGAGGGCTTGGAATACACCATGTTCGAGGCCCAAGGCCCCCCGCACGGTGGTTTGGTCAGCCGCGAGCGGATCGACCACGAGGAGGTCCCAGCCACGCTGCCGTACATCTACGTGGCAGAGCTCGAGGCCACCTTCGAGGCCATCGAGGCCGCCGGCGGCACCGTCCTCGGCGAGCCTGTGGAGATCCCACAGGTCGGCCGTATCGCGGTCTTCGAGGCGCCCGGCGGCATGATCCACGCCCTCTGGCAGGACCTGGAGGAGACCGAGACCAACGCCCGCATCCCGGAGACCGACCCGCCCAACGGCAGCATCGTGCACCTTGAGCTTCATAGCGACGAGATCCAGGCCACCGAGGCGTTCTACGAGGAGGTTTTCGGCTGGAGCTTCGAGGCCTTGCCCGAGACCGACTACCGGATCATCACGCTGCCCAGCCCACCCGACGGCGGCATCCTGCCTCGCCAGGGCGAGGGCTTCGTGCCGCCGCACAGCCTGACCTACATCCTGGTCGACGAGGTCAACGGGGCCCTGGCCCGGGTCCACGAGGCCGGGGGCAAGGTCCTGGGTGAGCGCTACGAGATCGAGGAGTTCGGGGCCTTCGGCGTCTTCGAGGCCCCCGGCGGCATCGTCCAGGCGGTCTGGGAGCGACCGGGTGGGGACCAGGGCCCGACGCCGACGGCCTGACCCGTCGAGACGGCCTCACACCCCTCAGTTCACGCGGGCTGCCAAACTCGCTTTAGTACCCCCCATCCGAGGTTAGCGTGGTGACCAACACCATGGTACAGACCGCTTCCAAGACGATGTTCGCGCTCATGACCGCGCTGTTCCTCTCGGCAGGGGTGGCTGTGGCTCAAGGCCCAGCTTCCCTGGCGACCGGGGAAGGCGCAGCTGAGGCTGCTGGCGAGGCTGCCGGCAGCTACCACGTCGACGCCT
>CAZBKU010000272.1:0-3750 GCA_964492585.1 uncultured Thermoplasmatales archaeon
GCCCGAGTCCTATTCGAGGGCGTTCTTCGAGGCCACCCAACTCCAGAACTGGCGGCCGGATGCCATCCACGTCATGGTGCTCTGGGGCGACTCGCATCCCCACGACGACGACTTCTACGACGAGACGTTCGGGCTGGACCCTGGGCCGGATGCCAAGGCCCAGACCAGTGACGACATCGACTTCCAGGACGTCATCGCCGACCTTTCCGACGCCGGGATCCACGTGCTGGCGGCCGATGCCAGCGATCCCAGCAAGGACGGCGGTCAAGAGCATGTGACCCGGGTCAAGGATACCTTCTGGTACGCGGCCAACCAGACCCGGCCCAACGAGGACGTGACCGGGTACGCCGAGCTTCAGAACGCCGGCAACCTGGCCGACACGATCCTGGACTTCGTCTCCCAGGTCGCGCCGACCGATCCGCCCGAGCTCTCGGTGGCGGTGCCCGAGGAGGGCCGGCTCTACGACCAGGGCAGCGACCAGGGCCCGGCCCCGCACGCGGATCTTGCCCGGTTGATGGACGACCAGGCCTTCGAAGCCCAGGCGACCAGCCAGTGCCCGGTGGACAAGATCACCTTCGAGGTGGAGGACAAGCCGGGGACGCCGGGTTTCTCCTGGGGCGACACGGGCCACGGGCCCAGCAAGGACCTGACGGTGACCACCGATCCCTTCCCGGCGGCCACGGCCCCGGAGGGGCTCTACACCCTGAACGTGACGGCCGTGGACGTCGACGGGCAGAGCACCACGGTGACCGTGGACCTGGAGATCGTCCGATCGCCCACGTTCACCCCGCCATCCCCGTGCGCGACCGGTGAGGCGGTCGACGGCATCAGCCACCAGGCCATCACCGACGTGGGCCTGGCGGCTCGCTCGCCCAGCCCGGTGCGCACGGTCAGCCTCAGCCTGGTCTCGGGCCCGGGCGCCTTGTCCAACCAGGTGCAGTCCGGGAACACGACCACGGCCGACTGGGGGTGGGACGATCCCCAGGTCGGCACGTACACGGTGACCCTCCAGGCCACCGACAGCGAGGGTGAGACCCAGACGTGCACCTTCGACGTGGAGGTGGAGAACATCCCGCCGGACCCGGACTTCGACTGGACGCCCGAGGAGCCCACCGAGGACCAGCCCTTCGATCTGACCGACACGAGCACCGACGAGAACGGCGAGATCGACAGCTGCGAGTGGACCCTGGAGGGCGAGAGCGACGCCTTCTCCGACGTCTGCGAGCCCACGGTCACCTTCGAGGATCCCGGCGATCACAGGGTCTGCTTGACGGTGACCGACGACGACGGCGACGACGCCACCCGGTGCAAGACGATCACGGTGCTCGAGATCGACGGTCCCGAGTTCCTGGATCCCAGCCCGTGCGGGGAGACCCTGGATCTCACCAGCCACGAGGCCTTCAGCGCTGCGCTCAAGGCCCGCTCGCCCAGCCCCGACCGGACGGTGACCCTGTCGCTGGCCGCCGGGCCGGGCCAGCTCTCCGACCAGGTGCAGTCCGGGAACACGACCACGGCCACGTGGTCCTGGGACGATCCGACCCTGGGTCTGCACACGGTGGAGATCGTGGCCACGGACAGCCAGGGTGACAGCTCGACCTGCCTCTTCGATCTGGACGTGACCAACCCGCCGCCGGTGGCCGCGTTCACGTGGACCCCCGGGACACCGTTCACCCAGGACCCGGTCGGTTTCCAGGATGAGAGCACCGATGCCAACGGCCAGATCGTCGACTGGCAGTGGACCTTCGACGACGGGGCCACCAGCACCGTCCAGCATCCCGACCACCCCTTCGCCGATGCCGGGGTCTACGAGGTCTGCCTGACGGTGACCGACGACGACGGCGCCACCGATACCGTCTGCCACGATGTCGAGGTCCTCTTCGCCGGTCCCCCGGTCGTCGGGTGCCCCGACGATGCGGTGGTCACGGGGATCAGCCAGGTGGGCCTGGACACGCCACCGGAGATCCACGCGCGCTCGCCGGCCCCGGACCGGACCGTGGCGCTCACCAAGTACGCCGGACCGGGCCAGCTCGTCGACGTGGTCCAGGATGGCAACGAGAACACGGCCACCCTGATCTGGCCCGATCCCCATCCGGGCTTCCACGACGTGGTGGTCAACGCCACCGACAGCACGGGCCAGACGACCCAGTGCAAGATCGACCTGGACATCACCAACCCGCCACCGGAGGCCGACTTCTCCATCGCGCCGAGGATCGCCATGGTCGAGAACCCGGTCCAGTTCACCGACCTGTCCACCGATAGCAACGGCGAGGTCGTCGCGTGGAACTGGAGCTTCGGCGACCGCGAGGCCAGCGCCCTGGCCGATCCCGAGCACACCTACGACCAGGGCGGGAACACCACGGTCACCCTGACCGTCTGGGACGACGAGGGCGCCAAGGACTCCGTGTCCAAGGACCTGACCGTGCTGTTGGCCGAGGGACGCGCCACCGGCATCGTCGTGGACCACGAGACCATGGAGGGCGACGTGGCCAGCCTGCAGGAGACCCTGGCGGACACCACCCTGGTGCGCACCGACACCCAGGTGCGCCTGCCGCAGGCCAGCCTGCTCCAGGGCGACGTGTCGGGGGCCTCGGGCCTGGTCGACGTCGGCGTGGGCAGCATCCAGGCCGTGGCCAACGTGACCTCGGTCTCGATCCCGTTCACGGTGGAGGGCGAGCCCCACGTCCTCGACGTGGTCGATCTCTCCACCGAGGTCGCCGGCACGTGCCAGGGGATCGACGCCGTGACGTCCATCGGCCAGATCCTCCTGGACGGCGAGCCGCTGCTCGTGAGCCCGGTGACCCTGGACGAGCCGAGGACGTTGGTGAACCAGGCCAACGTCGAGCTGATCCTGCACCAGACCAACCGGGGGACAGAGACCATCATGGAGGCCACCGGCGTGCACCTGCGCGTCACCGTCCCCGGCTCGGAGACGATCGTCGACCTGGCCTCGACCCGGGGCGTGGTCAGATGCAGCTTCGGCGACATCCCGGACGATCCGGGCCCGGTGCCCTCCGGCCCGCTGATGACCGGGCGGGCCCAGGTCACGTCGGGGCAGGCCGACACGGGCTGGGTCACCACCGCGGGGCCCCTGGCCCTGACCGCCGCCTCACCGGGCAGCTCGCCGCTGGACCCGTTGACCGACCACCGGACCCAGGCCCGGTCCGAGCTCGTGGCCGACGTCGGCACCATGGAAGCCACCAGCCACCTGGCCGAGCACGTGATCGCCCTGGACGAGATCCCGGGGCTCAGCGGGCCGCCGTTGGCCATCCACGACGCCACGGCCCGGGCCAACGCCACCTGTGATCAGGCCTCGGTGGGCTCGGTGACCCTGGGTGGGATCGTGCTGGGGGAGACCACCGTCTACGAGGGTTCCCAGGACGTGCCGGCCAACACGGTGGTCCCGTTGCCGGGCATCGGCGAGCTCGTGCTCAACCGGCAGACCACCGACCAGGAGGGCAACATCACGGTGACCGCCGTCGAGCTGCGGGTCACCTCGAACCTCGGCGAGCAGGTGGTCCCGGTGGGCACGGCCACGGCCGACGTGGCCGGCTGCGAGGAGGTCGGCTAGCCTAGGGAGACCCGTCGCCCGCACGCGACACCACGGATCTGCACGATGAACGAGGGGGGAGGGCCCCGCCACCACCCTGGTCCCCATGCCGGGGCTGCATGCGGGGTCCCGAGCCCTCCCCGGCGGCCACCGGGCCGATCCTGCGGGCGGAGGGCATCGACGTCGAGCGCGACGGTCACCGC
>CAZBKU010000273.1:0-3750 GCA_964492585.1 uncultured Thermoplasmatales archaeon
GTTCGCGTCCCCCCACTCGCCGACGCGCTCCGCGAGCAGCTCGCCCGCGACGACGCCGAACGTGGCGCCCGTGCCGATCCGGCTCACGACCGTCTTCGCCGTGTGCGGGTCGAACCGCTCGTTGACCACGGACCAGAACCCGCTGAAGCCTAACTTGGTCAGGAAGGTGTGCTCGGCGTGCTCCGTGTGCGGCCGGAAGAACAGGTGCTTGATGGCCAGGTAGAGCAAGTACACACCGCCGGCCAGCTTGAGGACGGGGTACCGGATGATCCAGGCCGCGGCCAGGATCGCCAGGACCCGGAACGTGTAGGCGCCCACCAGGCCGTAGTAGAGGGCCTTGGAGCGCTGCTCGACGGGCAGCTTGCGGACCATGGCGGCCAGCACGGCTGCGTTGTCGAACGAGAGCACACCCTCGAGGAGGATCAAGGTGAAGAAGATGGCCACGTGCGACGGCTCGAAGGTGTACCCGAGGACCACGGCAGACGGGCAAGCCCATCCTCCTCCTAAGCGTATCGGGCCCGCCGATCGCCGGGACCCAACGCAACGCTTTCCAGCCCCCTGTTGTTTCCCGCCGCCATGTCCCACGACCACGGTATGGACCTGGAGGCCGTCCGGTCCGAGCGGGAACGGATGAACGACCAGATCCTCGATGAGGACCACCTGGGCGTCAAGCGCTTCTTCAACCTGGACACCCGGGCCTACGACGACGGGGCCCTGGACACGCGGACCAAGGAGTTCTGCGGCCTGGTGGCCAGCTGCGTCCTGCGCTGCAACGACTGCATCGCCTACCACCTCGACCGGTTGATCGCCGAGGAGGACGCCACGCGCGAGGAGGTCATGGACGCCCTCAACGTGGCCCTGGTCGTCGGCGGGAGCATCTTCATCCCGCACATGCGCACGGCCTGGGACATCGCCGAGCAGCTCTTCGAGGAGCGCGACGGCTGACGGGACGACGAGACCCCAACCACGGAGGCACGGAGACGCGGAGGTGGCCGAGGGGTGTGGCATCAGGCGGGCCTGTCGGTCACCAGCCTGGTCTCGAGCAGGTCCCGCGCCACCGCAGCTCCGTGTCTCCACGGTCCCCTGCTCAGGTCTGCCGCTGCGGGTCCGGGTAGTCCCGCCAGAGCCCGGCCTTGAAGTTGGTGACCTTGGACCAGACCCGGGCGTGCTTGGCCTCGATCTGCCCGGTCCTGGGAGCGATCAGCTCGAAGGCCTCGTCGAGCTGAGCCAGATCCTCGACCTCCATGGTGATGTGGAACTCGCCCAGGCTCTCGGGGCCGAACCCGAGCTTGCGTCGTTGGAGGCGCCAGCCCTCGATCGTGCCCTCGTCGATCAGGTGACCCATGAAGGCCTCCAGGTCCCGGCAGAAACCCTGGTCGTCCACGCCGTCGGCCAGGTCGGCCCAGATGTGGTAGGTGTCCATCCCCGTGCCTCGTGGACCGCATGGTCGACCAGCGGCTATGGCCTTTGCGGACCGGCTGCGAAGCCCAGACCGGTCGACGCCACCCCTGACCCCCGAGGATGTAACTTTTTGGTTGCAGGGGCCTTAAGGGTATCCGCGAAGCTCATCGGGGCCGGGAGGCCCTTGCTCACAGACGGGGGCTACGGAGGAGATCATCTATCTTCGGTCCGCCCGCGGCTGCGGCCCCGCGCCGTGGCCGCGGGTCCTGGACCAACCCACCCTGGCTCGACCGTCACACCGACAGCGGCTCCTCTTCCTCGTCCGGTCGTTGACCTCGCAGCGTGTCCTTGAGCTCGGAGAGCTTGCTCTCGACCTCGCTGACCTTCAGCAGCGCCATCTTGGCTGCCGCCCCGCCGCCGCTCGAGGACCCGTTGGATCGGACCTTGAGGCCCTTGGAGAGCATGCTGACCTTCTGACCGAGGTCCTGGCCCGCCCACTCGGTGGTCTCACCATGCTCCTCCCGGCTGGCCTTGGGCTGGTGCAGCCAGGTCTTGGACTGCTGGGCGGTGAGCACGCCGCGATCCTGGAGAAGCTGGAAGACAGCGAGCACGTCGTCGACGGTCATCGCATCGCTCTCGATGCTGATGCTGACATGGTCCTCGCCGCCCTCCTCGTCGTAGCGGAACAGCGCGGAGATCTGGTTGTCCGAGGCGACGCTGGTGTCCACCCCGTCGAGCTTGCGGCCGACCTTCAGCTTGGTGTTGTACGAGGCCATGGAGACCCAAGGGAGCTCCTAAGGAAGAAACCACAGACGGCCCAGCGGCTCCAGGGGCTCCATCGGAACCACCAGATGGAGAGGCGGGGGAGAGGATGACGGGCCGCAGGCCCGTAGCCGCGCGGGCCGAGCGCCGGCTCAGGCGAAGCAGGTCGTGTCGACACCGGAGCCCGGAGGACGGCCGCCGGGCGGGACGGTGTCCGGCACGTGGTCCTCGTCGAAGTCCATGTACTCTGCGTAGGCATGGGCACCGCAGCCGCCGACCTCAGCCCCGGCGCGGACACCCGACATCTCCCCGTCGCTGTACACCTCGGCGTACACGTCGGCGATGGCGGGGGCCGCGACGGCGACCAGCGAGGTCACGACCAGCAGGCTCGTCATGGCGAAGGTTCGGGAAGCCATGGCCGGCCAGGCCGCGCGCTGGCTATGAGCCTTCCTGGGGTGCAACCAAGGCGTTGCGTCCCGGTCGGGTCGGTCAGGGTAGGGGGCTCTCGGGCTGCGGGAGCGGCTCCAGGGGCCAGGGCTCCGGCGGCGGGGCCGGTTGGTCGGCATCGAAAGTGAAGGTGTAGACCCCGCTGTTGGAGTCGAAGGTGACCAGGGTCCCGGTGGCCTCGTCGAGGACGTGGACCTCCTCGAGGTTGGGGGTCCACGGGAAGCCGTACCCCTCGGGCGTGGGGGCCTGGGCGGCCGGCGTGAAGACCCCGATCGACGGGAGCAGGACCGGGTCCTCCGGGGTGCCTTGGCCGACGTCGGCCAGGTCGACGGCCCAGATGCCGCCGTGGTACATGCTCACGAACAACGTCTGGTCGTGGACGGTCAGGTAGTGGTTGCTGAACTGGAGGCCACCGTCCCAGGCGACCTCGTGGGGCAGGGTCCAGGCGGCCACCTCTTCGGGGTCGGTGGGATCGGTCGTATCCAGGACCCAGACGGTGCCGGTCGGGGCCCCGTTCTCCGGCGGACCGCCCAGCTCGGGGCCGACCACGGTGTAGTGCGTCCCGTCCCAGAGGGTGTCCAGGGCATGGACGCTGTGGATGTTGTGATCGAAGGGCGCGTCACCGCGCATGTCGGTCCAGACCGACAGCTGCTCGGGCATCTGCGGGTCGCTGTAGTCGACGATCTCGAAGGTGCCGCCGGCGGACAGGTACCCAAGGGTTTGATCGCTCTTCGGATGGGTCTTGATCCAGGCATCGGAGTGGCCGATCAAGCCCTCGGCTTGCTCGGGCATCGGTTCGGCGGCGTACACGGACAAGGGTTCCATGATCGTCCCGCTGGGCGCCTGGGTCAGGCGGTACAGGTGGAAGTGGCGGGCTCCCTCGGCCAGGTTCTCGGTGATGCCCATGACCCAGATCTCCTCGTCGACGCTGGTCGAGAAGATCCCGTGCCCGAGGCCGGTGATCGGGCGCTGGTCGACGATCTCGGGCTCGGCGGGATCGCTGATGTCGACCAGGAGCAAGCTGCTGGGACGTGGGACCGGGTCCTGGACGGCCTGGCCGAGACCCACGGCGATGGGTCCATCGGTGCACGGGCTCTCCCACGTGGCCAGGGCTTGGCCGCCGTCGGGGACGCCACTGCC
>CAZBKU010000274.1:0-3713 GCA_964492585.1 uncultured Thermoplasmatales archaeon
CCTCGTCACCGTTGGCCATGAAGTAGACCAGCTCGTTGGCTGAGGTCCTGCCGACCAGGGGGTTGCTCAAGGTGATGTAGCCAGGGAACTCTGCGTCGTCCAGGCACCCATCTGCCGCCTGGGCGCCGATGGACCCCATCGGGACCATGCCGGCGACGAACAGCAGGGTGAGCGCGGCGACGGTGATGCCTTGCGGGGTGGTGATCTCCATGCTCGTGGCCTCCGTGTGGGTCCCCCGTCGGCCAGGAGTATAAAAAGGTCTCTCGTGACGGAGCGTTCAGGTCACGCCTGGTCGTCACCTACCCTGGTGACAACACCCCCCAGGGCGTCCTCCTCGAACCCGCTGAGCTCCCCAGGGAGGACCACGCTGTGCATGGGCGGCCCCGCGTCGATGTCGGCCAGCCTGCCCAACGGCCCGAACCAGGCGTCTTGGTCCTCCCGGCCAGCGCGAGCCACGATGCAGGCGGTCATGGCCGGGTCGATCACGCCCTCCTCCCGGCGCTCCTCGAGCTGGTGGAGCACGTCCAGGCCCTCGGGACCGGTCATGCAGCCGTCCTCCCGGATGTCGAGCAGGACCAGGGAATGCAAGCCCTGGGCCCGGTTGTCCCGCACCACCTCGTAGGGGCTCTCCGGGAAGTACCCGGGTTGGGGGGTGACCAGGGTCGTGGTCCGCCCGAACTTGTAGTGGGAGAGGCCCAGGAGGCCGGCAGCAGCGGTCAGGATGCTGGCACCGAACCTGAGATCGACCCGGATCCCTCGTTCCAGGGCCGCCATGCGCAGGGCGGTGTGGGTGGTGGCCGACAGCGGGTCGCCGACGACGAGCAGGCAGCAGCCGCCGTCCTCGGCGGCCTCCAGGAGCCGGGTCTGGCCTTCGACAGCCTCGCGGTCCAGGCCCTGGACCGGCCGACCGACGAGCTCGGCCAGATCGTCCAGGGTGTCGTCGGCCAGGGCCGTGTAGCCCTCCAGGAAGACGTGCTCGGCCTGGCGGGCTGCCTCGAGGCCGGCCAGGGAGATCCCGCGAGGGCCCAGGCCCAGGCCGACCAGGGCCAGACGACCGGTGTCGGGGTCGGTCACGGCGGGCGCATGCCGGCATCGGTCAAAAAGGCCGCGGGACCGGCGAGCGGTTGGACATGTCCACCGGACGGGGCCGAGGTTATGGTCCTGGCCGTCTGGACCTCTACCATGGACGGTCCCAGGCCACCCCAGGCCGGCCCCGTCGGGCGCCTCGTGCTCACGGCCGTGGGCTTGCTCAGCGTGGGCTTGGCCTTCGCCGGTGCCGTCCTACCGCTTCTACCGACGACACCGTTCGTGCTCCTGGCCGCGGCCTGTTTCGCCAGGAGCTCGCCGCGGTTCCACGCGTGGCTCTACGACCATCCATGGTTCGGTCCGCCGCTTCGATCCTGGAAGGAGCACCGCGCGATCCCTCGTTCCAGCCGGCGCGCGGCCTTGGCGCTGCTGTGGATCACCTTCCCGATCTCCATCGCCTTGATCCCAGCCCCCCTGTGGGGTCGGGCCGTCTTGGCCGGGATCCTGGTGACCGCGACGGTGGTCGTCCTGAGGCTCCCCGTCCTGGAGGATCAGGCACCCACGCCGGAGCCTGATGGGACCAGCACGATCCTGGGCCCTTGACCGGGAGAGCCAAGAGGGGGATGGCCGTTGGACGGTCGCCGATGGCCGGTAGCTGGCGCGACGAGATGGAGGCTCCCATGGAGATCCGCCAGGCCATGCCCCGTGGCTACGACGTGATCGGGAGCGTGGCCATCATCCGGATCGATCCCGGGCTGGCCGATTGGGCCCAGGCCGCCGGTGAGGCCTTGCTGGAGGGGGTGCCCAACGCCGAGACCGCAGCCATCGACTGGGGGGTCAAGGGCCAGGTCCGGGCCCGCAACCTGGAGGTCGTCGCCGGTGTGCCGTCGCTGGTGACAGAACAGAAGGAGAACGGGTGCCGGTTGCTCGTGGACGTGGAGACCTGCTACTACTCACCGCGCCTGGCCGGCGAGCGTGCCCGGGTGGCCGACCAGGTCGACGCCGACGAGCGCGTGCTCGATATGTACTGCGGGGTCGGCCCCTACGCGGTCCTGATCGCTCGCCAGCAGGGCGCCCGGGTCCTCGGCCTGGAGATCAACCCCAGGGCCGCCGGGCTGGCCCGGGAGAACGGGATCAGGAACAAGGTGCCCGGGTTGGTCGACGTCGTCCAGGGCGATGCGCCACGGTTGACCCGGGCCATGCCGCCGGTGTTCGACCGGGTGATCATGAACCTGCCCCACACGGCCGTGGACCACGTGGCCGACGCCCTGCCGGCCTGCAAGCCCGGGGCTATGCTCCACGTCGGTGCCATGCTGGCCAAGGACGACGCCGAGGAGGAAGCCGCGGAGATCGTCGAGGAGCTCGGCGTGAGCCTGGAGGCGCTGGTCAAGGTGCGCGACTACAACCCGGCGGTAGGCCACTACAGCCTGGAGCTTCGCACCGCCGACCACGGGGAGTAAAAGCGTTAAGAGAGGTCGGGGTTGGCCGCCCCACGCCACCGTAGCTCAGATCGGCCAGAGCGGCTGTCTTGTAAACAGTTGGTCGAGGGTTCGAATCCCTCCGGTGGCTTAGAATCAGTAGCTTCAGGCTCTGGATGAAGGGCTTGCCATCTCCTCCGGGAGCCCGGCATTATCGAGTCACTGGTGCCCCGACCGTCGTGGTACAATCGCGAGATAGGTGAATCGTCGCCAAGGCCAGGGAGCAAGTCCGCCACCCCAAGGGTGGGCATGTCCCTGGAGACTCGGGGCCTGGGGCGTCAACCGTTACGCGAGGCTCATCATGTCGGACGAGGCAGCGATACCTCCAACCTCTCAACCTGGTCCGTGAAGCCCATGTCGAAGAGGAGGACCGCTGGACGAAGATCATTCGGGACACTGAAACTCATGATGACCTGTTCCGTTGCGTTAGAGAGGACCGCTCGTTCTCCGCTGAACAGTTCCACCGAGCGGCCCGTGTCACCAGCCTCATCGGTACCATTGATATCCACGGTCCATTCCCGCGGTCCGATGTCGATCACATCGGTTCGATTGTTCGTCACGTTCAGTTCGACGTTCCAGCAAGTTTCCCCTGGCGGATTGTTACATCTCCCTCCACGGGGGTAGACCGAATCGAGCCAGAGGGTCACGTTGTAGGCACTGCTGGTCTCGGTGTGATATGGGACCGGGTACCCCTGGGAAGGTTCTGCCGGAGACGTGTTGGCCTCAAGGTGATCAACCCGTTCCTGCAACGTGTCGATGGTGTCCTCCAGGCGCCTGATGTTGTCCTCTTGGATGTCGAGGCGTTGTTGGAGGGTTTCGATACTACTGGTCAACTCCCTGACGCGCTCGGCCGTATCTGTGTCTGTCTGGTTCTCGTGACTAGCTGAGATTCGAGGGTTGGTGGTGTTGGTGAGACTAGGGTCCGTGCTGAGACATCCGGCTATGCTGGTGGTTAGGAGCACGAGGACCGCCAGGATGACGATAATCGAACGCATGCTGGGGGAGACGGTGTCCCGGATGAAGAAGGTTTAGCTATCGAGTATCCGCGATGGCGGCGAGCAGGCCAATCCTCCTGATTGGCGCCCCCCCCCCCCGCTCTCGGCGGGGCGGGGGCGGGTTCGAGGCACGGTTGCGATGAACACGGTGTCCAGGTTGTCTTTATACAGTCCGGATCGTCGGGTCGCCGCCTTCTTCATAACCACCCAGCTG
>CAZBKU010000275.1:0-3696 GCA_964492585.1 uncultured Thermoplasmatales archaeon
GATCGACCCCGACGCGTTCGACTTCTCCGAGCACGAGGACCTCGAGACCCTCTACAAGTACGAGACCGCCGGGACCCGGGCGGCCAAGCGCGAGCCTGCCCACGTCAGCCTCATGCAGGAGCTCGAGCTGGTCGACTACGAGCCCGGCGCCGACCAAGGCAACTTCCGTTGGTACCCCAAGGGCCAGCTCGTCAAGCGGCTGCTCGAGGAGCACGTCTCCGACCTGGCCCACCAGGCCGGCGGGATGCGGGTCGAGACGCCGATCATGTACGACCACGAGCACCCGGCCCTGGCCAAGTACCTCGACCGGTTCCCGGCTCGCCAGTACATCCTGAAGAGCGAGGACAAGGATTTCTTCCTCCGGTTCGCGGCCTGCTTCGGGCAGTACCTGATCGGTCACGACATGACCCTGTCCTACAAGCACCTGCCCGCCAGGCTCTACGAGCTGACCCACTACTCGTTCCGACGCGAGCAGTCCGGTGAGCTCTCGGGCCTGCGGCGCCTGCGCACGTTCACGATGCCGGACATGCACACCATCGTGGCCGACATCGACCAGGCCAAGCAGGAGTTCCTCGACCAGTACAAGGCCTGCATGGGTTGGATGGACGACATCGATGTCCCCTACTACCCGGCCATCCGCTTCGTGCGGTCCTTCTACGAGGACAGCGAGGAGCTGGCCCAGGAGCTGGCCCAGCTCGTCGACAAGCCGGTCCTCCTCGAGCTGTGGGACGACCGGTTCTTCTACTTCGTCATGAAGTTCGAGTTCAACGTGGTGGACACCACCGGCAAGGCCTCGGCCCTCTCCACGGTCCAGATCGATGTCGAGAACTGCGAGCGGTTCGGCATCGACTACACGACCAGCGACGGCGACAAGGCCACGCCGCTGATCCTCCACGCTTCCTTCTCGGGCAGCATCGACCGCAACCTGTACGCGCTGCTCGAGACCGCAGCCAGGCGCCAGGAGGCCGGGGAGAAACCCGCCCTCCCGTTCTGGCTCTCACCGACCCAGGTCCGCTTCATCCCGGTCAGCGACGAGTTCGTCGACCACTGCCTGGAGCTGGCAGAGGCCCTGCCCGTCAGGGCCGACGTCGACGACCAAGACGAGACCGTGGGCAAGCGTATCCGCGGGGCCGAGAAGGAGTGGGTCCCGCTCACCATCGTCGTCGGCGACCGCGAGCTGGATAGCGGGACCTACCCGATCCGGGTCCGCGGCGGCGACGAGCTTGAGCTCACACGAGACGCGTTGGAGGACCACGTCGAGGAGCTGCAGGGGGACCACCCCACCGAGCGGCTCCCCCTCCCCATCCGGCTGAGCGATCGGCCGATCTTCAGAGGTTGAAACCATGGCAGGAAAAGACTACCAGGTGTTCATGAACGGGGAGTTCATCCCCGAGAACGAGGCAAGGGTCAGCATCTTCGACCACGGGCTCCTCTACGGGGATGGGGTCTTCGAGGGCATCCGCGCCTACGACGGCCGCGTGTTCCGCCTTCGCGAGCACATGGACCGGCTCTACGACTCCGCCAAGGCCATCAACCTCACCCCGCCCTACGATCAGGAGGAGATGACCGAGCTGATCCTCGAGGCCTGCCGGGTCAACGAGCTGCAGGACGCCTACATCCGTCCGCTGTTCACCCGGGGCGTCGGCGACCTGGGCCTGGACCCGCGCAAGTGCGAGGATCCGACGGTCATCATCATCGCCCGGGCCTTCCCCCGGCTCTACGGCGACGAGCTCTACGAGGAGGGCCTGCGCGTGGCCACCGTCTCCGTGCGCCGCAACCCGCCCGAGTGCCTCTCGCCCAACATCAAGTCGATGAACTACCTCAACAACATCCTGGGCAAGATCGAGGCCAACCAGAAGGGCGTCGACGAGGGCCTGATGCTCGATGTCAACGGCTTCGTCTCCGAGGCCACCGCCGACAACTTCTTCATCATCGATGACGGCGCGGTCATCACCCCGCCCTACCACAACAGCCTCCAGGGCATCACCCGCCAGACCGCGTTGGACGTGGCCGAGCACGAGGGCCTGGTCACCGAGGAGAAGCAGCTGACCCTCTTCGACATCTACAGCGCCGACGAGGCCTTCATGACCGGGACCGCGGCAGAGGTCGCCCCGATCGTCGAGGTCGACGGGCGCGAGATCGGCGATGGCACCCCCGGGCGGATCACCAAGCAGCTGATGGACGCGTTCACGCGGTTCACGCGGAGCCCGTCCAACAGCACGGCGATCTACCCGGAAGAGGAAGAGAAAGTTGAGGCCTGAAGGTCAGGCGACAACGTACCCCTGACCTTCAGGTGCGCCGAACGCCGGGGCCATCGTGCGGCGTTCGGCTTGCACCTGGCGGTCCGGCCCACGGCGATGACCATGGCCGGACCGACCAGCCGCGAGGTCAAGGCGTAACAGCATCGCTTGACCTCACGCGAGTACGTCTCCGGGTCACCGCGAAGGTGGAGACGTACGAAGCCTGAAGGTCAGGCGAAATAGCCCCGCTGACCTTCAGTCCGGACGAAGCAGAGCTTCGTGCTCGGTCGGGGACGCCCACCAGAGAGCCCGCGTCTCTCCTGCACCTAGTACTGACACGCCGCCCAGGGCAGGACCTTCTCGGTCACCTTGTTGGATTGGCGGACGTTGTTGTAGACATAGACGACGGTACAGGTCTCCACGCACGTTTCCCCATGCGGCCCCTCCACGCAGGCGGGGACGGCCGAAGCCTCCTCGATCGGGGCACCGGGGGCGGGGACGGCCATCAGCACGAGCGCGAGGACGAGGGTCATGGCAGCGATGCGAGCAAGCATACCGGGGATGCCACCCCCTGTTCATGTCTTCAGCGTTCTCTCAACGAGCATAGAGCTCTTCAGAACAGCGAGAAGAGACCCGCCCACCCGTAGGCCAAGCCCAGCACCCGGAGGAAGGTCCCCGAGATGCTGGCCATGTAGATGACCGGATCCGGCAGATCGAGCAGCTTGCCGATGACGATCCCGCCGAACGAGCCGGTCCACGGGATGGGGATCAGGATGAACAACGCCAGCCCGGGTCCTGTGGCGACCTGGAGCCAAGGGAAGCGCTCCCACAGCTTGTGGGTCTTGGCGCGGCTCTTGTGGACCCGCTTCTCGATCCAGGGGAACCGGACTAGGTGGTCCAGGTTCCAGACCCAGAAGGCCGTGATCCACAGGTCGAAGTAGGTGACCAGGCCCACGATCCAGAGCGGCTTGAGGTCCAGGGCGCCAAGCCCGATCGGGATCCCGTAGTCGATCCCGCCGGGGAGCATGTAGGCGCCCAGGAACGTGAACACCCCGATCCGCAGGTTGGCTGGTAACAGCAGGAAGAGGCCGCCGAGACCGGCCAGGACCCCGAGGACCGGGAGGGCCAGCTTGAGGTAGGCGCCCCGTCCCGTGGGTGCGTGGATCTCCTCAGCCGGTGGCAGTTCGACGGTGTCCCCACGGGGCGTGACGGTCACGGTGGCTCACCGCGAGGAACACACACCCCGTTAAGGTGTTCGAGGATGCCCGTTGGCTTGCGGTCGCTGAGGCTCGCCGTCCTGCGGCGGGCTTCGACTCGGTCGGCAACCGCCGGCCCACCAGGGCCGGATCGGCTACCGCAGCGGCCCGCGACGGTCCCCGCCGGTGGCTCCGGCACCTGTGACCCGACCGGGCCATCCCCCTCCAGGGGCACTACTCCGCCAGCAAGCACGCCATCA
>CAZBKU010000276.1:0-3693 GCA_964492585.1 uncultured Thermoplasmatales archaeon
TCTCGCAGGTCGTCGAGGCCTGGACCTTGACCCGGCGTTCGGTCTGGCCGGTCAAGCGCAGGCCCTGGGACCGGATGACGTCCACGTGCGGGGTGCGGCCGATGAGGACGACCTCGTGCTGGTCGGCCAGGCGGCCGCCGAACAGGCTACCGATGGCTCCGGCACCGACGACCACGACCCTCACGCGTGCCCCTCCGCTCGCATCGATGCGTGTAATGCCCTACCTGAGGTCAACCTTCCCCTCCTGGGGTGCCACCCGTCTGGTATCGGAGGCCTCCAAGCTCTCTGGGGGGTCGTGAGACAACGCGGACGTCTTGGCGGGCCTCCACCATGCTTCGCGATCCTCGTGGCATCGTCGCTACCCCTCGGCGACGTTCAGGCTGACGTTGCGCCACCGGAACAGGGCGGCCGAGGCGGCCAGGGATCCGAGGACGACGGCCACGGGCACCCACCAGGTCCCGCCATCGCCGGCCGGGATGCTTCCCAGGTTCGTAGCGATCTGTGTCACCTCGCCCAGCATGCCCCAGGCGTGCCAGGTCAGGGTGACCTCGTGGATGCGCAGGGAGACGTGGGCCAGGGCGGTCTCGGCGACCAGGTGGACCACGGCCACGCCCAGGGCGTACCGGTGGAGGCTGACCAGGAACCCGTAGAGGGCCCCGAAGGCCAACCCGCCGACCAGCAGGCCCGGGAGGGCGCCAAGCAAGAGATCCCAGGTACCCAGGAAGAACCCGACCGGCAAGGCGCTTGCCACGGTCAGCAGGCCCGTGGTGACGGCCGCCGCGCTGGCCCGTTGGAGGCCCAGCGAGGCCCGCGGGATCGGCCGGGTGATCTGGTAGATGATCGTGCCTTCCTGGAGGGGGGTCCGGAGCACCGGCCCCGAGGCGACCAGGGCGATCAGGCCGACGATGACCGGCAGGATGAAGGTGGTCAACAGGCCGGCGGTGTCCTCTCTCGGGTCGGCCCCGGCCCCGGTCAAGGCCAGGACCCCCAGGAGGATCCCCGGCACCAGGGCCAGGGTGATCAGGCCCAGGGCGCGCTTGCCCGAGAGGATGTCGCGCAGGGCCCACGTGACCGGGACCAGGGTCATCGTTGGGACCCCCTGTGGGCCAAGAGCCCGTAGACGCTCTCGAGGTCCTCGTCTAAAGGTGCAAAGCTGGTGATCGGCAGCTCGCTGCCCATCCGTGTGAGGCTCCGGAAGAACGTGGTGCCCTCGCGGACCTCGGCGACGACCAGGCCCTCGTCGAGCTCAAGACCGTCGAGGCCCTCGATCTCCAGGATCGCGCGGGCCACGGTCCGGGGCTCGGGGGTCCGGATGCCTACCCGGAGGGGGATGTCGGTGAGCTGGGCTCGGACCTCGCGGACGGTCCCCTGGGCGGCCAAGCGCCCCCCGAGGAGCATGACGACGTTGCGGGTGACGGCCTCGACCTCGGCCAAGACGTGGCTGGAGAAGACGACCTGGGTGCCGTCCTCAGCGATCGACCGGATCGTCTCGGTCATCTGTTTCCGGCCCGGCGGGTCCAGCCCGCTGAACGGCTCGTCCAGGAGCAGCAGGTGGGGTCGGTGGATCATGGCCTGGGCCAGCTTGGCGCGCTGGCGCATCCCTTGGCTGTACCCTCGGATCGGCCGGTCCATGGCCTCCTCCAGACCGAGCCGATCCAGCCAGGTCTCAGCGCGTTCCTGGGCCTCCTGCCGGGGGATCCCGCTCATCCGGGCTAGGCCTGTGACGAACCGGCGACCGGTCATCCAGCCGGGAGGGGCCAGGGGTTCGGGGACCAGGCCGAGCTGGGCGAGGACCTCGGGGTTGTCGTAGGGTGCCTGGCCATCGATCCGGGCTTGGCCGGTGTCGGGCTGGCGCAGGCCAGCCAGGATGGCCATCAGGGTGGACTTGCCGGCCCCGTTAGGACCAAGCAAGCCGATCAGGGGTTCGTCGATGGCGACGGTGACATCGTTGAGGGCCATCACGTCGCCGTACCAGGCGCTGACCCCGTCGAGCTCGATCATCCGTAGACCTCCCGGGTCCGGTGGTAGAGCAACCCCATGGGGACGACAACCAAGAGGGCCACGGCCATCCAGCCCAGGGCGACCTGGCCGTGGGGGAAGGCCAGCCCGATCAGTGTGCCAGCCGTGGCGTCGGCCACGCGGATCGGGGCCACGGCCCAGGCCCAGTCGACCCCGGCTGCCTCCAGGAAGCTTGCCAGGGGCAGGGTGGCCCAGGCCACGGCCAACCAGAGCCCGGTGGCGCTTCGCAGGTCCTCGACCAGGGAGCCCAGGCCGGCGGCCAGGGGTCCCAGCGCCATGCTGACCACGGCGGCCATGCCGATGGCACCCCAGAGGTCGCCGGCGGTCCCGGCCGGCAAGGGGCTGACCAGGGCCACGAGGGTCAGAGCCAGCAGGATGGCCGGGAGGAGGATGAGGATGGCCGAGGCCACCAGGGGACCGATCGATCGGGCAGCCACGTAGCCCCACCGGGTGAGCGACTTGGACAGCAGGAACTCGAGGCCGCCCATCTGCCGGTCGCGGGTGGTGGTGCGGGTCCCGACCGCGCCGAGGACGATCACGGCCGGTAGGGTGGCCTGCAGGAAGATAGTGTCCCGGAGGAACCCTGGGTCCAGGAAGGCCTCGATCTGGCCCGGGGCCAGGAACGAGACGCCGACGATGACGGCGACCCGGATGGCGACGTGGACGACACTGAACACCAGGGCCAGCATGACCAGTTTGCTCTGCCAGACCCCCTGGAGGCTGGAGAGACCCAACGCCATGATCGGTCGCCAGGGCCCGCTGCCCCGGGTCGCCTGGCCTGTCGGACCGGTCGTCGTCCCGGTCATCTGGCGCCCTCCATGAGCTCGACGACGACGTCGTGGACCCCGCGGCGTTCGGGCCGGGCGGCCCGGATGGCCACACCGGCCTGGTCGGCCAAGGCCAGGACCTGGGGCAGGTCGGTGGTGCCATCGACCGTGAGCAGGTCGCCCTCCCGGTCGACGGCGTGACCGGCGGCCTCCAGGGCTTCGACCAGGGGGCCGGGCGGGTCCAGGGTCTCGATCGAGAGGCCGCCGAGCTCGACCTCCAGGTCGGCCAAGGGACCTGCGTGGACGACGCGGCCCTGGCTGAGGACGACGGCACGGTCGCACACCTTGCGGACCTCGGGCAGGATGTGGCTGGCGTAGATCAGGCTCTGACCGGCGTCAGCCAGGTCGTCGATCAGGGAGAGCATCTCCTCGCGGCCGTCGGGATCGAGCCCGTTGGTGGGTTCGTCGAGGACCAGGAGACCCGGCTCGTGGACCATGGCCTGGGCCAGTTTGACGCGCTGCCGCATGCCGGTGCTGTAGCCCTCGACCGACCGGTAGCGGGCCTCGTCGAGGCCGACCTGGTCCAGGGCCGTGTGGGCCTTCTGGCGTGCCGAGGTGCGATCCAGGCCGCTCATCCTGGCGGCCAGGACGACGTAGCGGAACCCGGTCAGCCCCGGCAGGATGGCCGGGCGCTCGGGCATGTACCCGATCCTGGCCCGCAGCGCAGGGCCGTGGTGCCAGGGATCCTGGCCCATCACCTCGATGCTGCCGCGGGTGGGTTGGGCCAGGCCGAGGAGCAGGCGGATCAAGGTGGTCTTGCCGGCGCCGTTGGGGCCCAGCAGGGCCCAGGGTCCCTCCTCGAGCTCCAGGTCGAGGCCCTGGAGGGCCGTCACGTGGCCGTAATCGT
>CAZBKU010000277.1:0-3676 GCA_964492585.1 uncultured Thermoplasmatales archaeon
GCGATCAGGTGCTTTCGGCCGAGAAGGTGCTCGTGGCCGTCGGCCGCCGGCCCAACATCGAGACCGTCGGTCTCGAGGCCGCCGGCGTCGAGGTCGACGACGGGTTCGTGAAGGTCGACGACCAGATGCGCACCTCGAACCCGGACATCTTCGCCATCGGCGACATCACGCCCGGGCCTGGCCTGGCCCACAAGTCCAGTTTCGAGGGGGTCCACGCCGCAGCGGCGGCCGCCGGCGACGGCAACGTCGTCGTCGACCACCGGGCGATCCCCTGGTTCTGCTACACGACCCCAGAGGTCGGCTCGGTCGGCATGACCGAGGCCGAGGCCCGCGACGAGCACGGCGACGATGTCCTGGTCGCCCAGTTCCCTTTCCGGGCCCTGGGCAAAGCCAAGATGGCCGGTCACGAGGAGGGCTGGTGCAAGGTCATCGCCGACGACCGGGAAGCCATCCTCGGCGTCCACATCGTCGGGGCTGATGCGACCAACCTGATCAGCGAGCCGGCCCTGGCCATCGAGATGGGTGCCACGCTCACCGACATCGCCGAGACGATCCACGCCCACCCGACGCTGGCCGAGATCTTCCGGGAAGCGGTGGAGGTCGCCCAGGGCCACCCGATCCACGTGAACAAGTGACCCTGGCCGACCTCCCGATCCACCCGAGCCGTCAACTCGGGCTCGCTCGGGATGCTGGCATCCCTCGCGGTCGCCCATGGCCACCCGATCCCCGTCAACCCGTAGCGGCCACCTCGGCTGTCGCAAGGCGCGGTGAGCCGGCCCACCGCAACCTTTACCAACGTGGCCAGGCTCAACGGCACCCATGCCCGCCACCGTGATGTGCCCCAAATGCGGCCAGCGGAAGAAGAGCCAGCTTCATCACTGCACGCCCAACAAGGTCGAGCAGTACCAGAAGCTCAAGGAGAAGTTCGGCGACGAAGCCGAGCTCCACTGACCTGGGACATCCGGCCCTGCCAGATGGGCCCCCGGACCTTCTTCTCCCTGGCGCCTCACCCGTACATCGGGTGCTGGTCGGCGCCTTCGCCGCCCGTCTGACCCGCCGAGGCCTGCTTCTGCATCATGCGGAGCGTGCGCTCGATGTTCTCGGCCTCGGTGTACAGCGGCTTGACGTCGATGGTCACCCCGGGGATCAGGCCGTCGATGGCCTCGATGACTTTGGCCGCTGCCCTGGCGTCTGGGTAGCTGGGGTTTGCCTCGGCCAGGATGCTGATCGTATCGTAGGCTTCCTTCTTGCCCAGCGACAACAGGACGCCGGAGACGCCGGTGATGATGCCGTTGGAGAACGTCTCCAGGCCGGCCTGCTCCAGGCGCTCCCGGACCGAGGGTGTGGAGCCAAGGGCGTAGACCCGGACCTCCTCTTCCTCGGGCTCGTCGGTCACCAGGCCCTCGGGCGAGATGATGGCCGAGCAGCCCTTCTCGTGGGCGAACCGTAGGATCGTCTCGGCGATGGGGCGCACCAGTTCCTTGTCGGGCTGGAACTCGGAGACGAACACCACCAGGTTGTCCCCGGCGTAGATCCGGACCGGGAACATGGGGACACCGTTGCGGACGATCGAGACCGTGGGGAACGTCGGCGAATCAAGGATGCCGATCTGCTCGAGCCCCAGGATGTCGATGAGGTAGTTGGCGCAGATCGTGCTCACGAGGCCCACCGACGGGAACCCGTCGATGACCGTGGCCCCGGACAGGTCTCGCTCCTCGAACTCGTGGATCGTCAGCTTCGGCGCCGTGGTGTCGCTGACCGCCATCACCCGGGCAACCTCCCCCG
The DNA here is from genome assembly GCA_964492585.1 of uncultured Thermoplasmatales archaeon. Taxonomy (GTDB): domain Archaea; phylum Thermoplasmatota; class SW-10-69-26; order SW-10-69-26; family SW-10-69-26; genus CAYXGD01. The sequence goes on from CAZBKU010000277.1 coordinate 1,786, forward strand.
GCCTACTTAACCTCCGTACCTTGGGACCGCTGGGCCAGGGGACCCTTGCCCTCCAAGACCCCCGCAACCCGCCAGGCCGGTGTCGAGGGGGCCTGCCGCCTCCGTCCAGGGAGGGTTCGTCACCGGTGTTCGTTCGAGGGAAACGCTTATTCGGCTTGAGACCCAGTGAGCGTCCGGCAAAGGGTACCACGGGCAGACCACAACATAGCCCGGGGCACAGGAGCAATCGATGGCGCGGCTGAGCCTAGTTCCGTTCACCACAGACGAGGCCTTCTACGGGGCCCTCAAGGTCCACGTGTTCGGCACCGTGTACGATACGGTGCTCCAGGGCCTTCGCAGTGGGAACACTCGACCGCTCACCCTCAATGCGGACGGTTTATCGGTCAAGATCGGCCGTTTCACCGCACGTAAAGCCAACAACCTCTTCGTACCGTCCGGTGCCAAAGCCGACTCCTCGGCCGAGTTCTTCGGGTTCACCAGCCACAAGGTCCGCGAGAAGCTCTCCGAGATGGCCGAGGAGGGCGTCGTCGAGCTCGTCGGCAAGGGCTTGCGCGACGCGCAGACCTACCTCTGGAACGAACCCATCGAGAAGTACCAGCTCTGCTCGTACCTGCGGTTCCGCCGGGAGACCGGCGGCGACACCTCGCTTGGCCTTGAGACCTACCGGTGCATGCTGACCTTCGGCGAGGAACGCTTCACCGCCCGGGAGTTCATCGAGATGTACCAGGTCGTCCACGAGGACGAGTACTCCCAGTCCCGTTGGGGCAAGCGGAAGTTCGAGGAGATCTCGGAATCCTACCAGTACCAGACCTTCCTCAAGAACCGGCTCAAGGCCATGGGCAAGGCCGGCCTCCTCGATGCCAACGAGGAGGACCGGACCTTCCAGCTCACCACATCGGCCATGGAAGCCGGTCATCACGTCGGCCTCTTCCTGGAGGACGTACCCTACAAAGCCTCCTGGGAGATGTGCCGCAGCTGCCCAGCACGCGTCCAGTGCTGGGATCTTCAGGTCACGGACCTGGCGTTGGACGCCCTTGCGGGCGGTACCAACGGCGCGACCGGTGGCGTCAACGGCGGCACCGGTCAAGGTCCTGTGACGAACGGCTCGAACGGTGCCTGAAACCTTTGCCACGTCTGCAGCCGCGTCGGACGAGCCGTCCGCGCCGGGGGCGCGTGCCCCCGGCCTCCTTCTCAACCCCAAGAGGCATGAGCCCCATCGCGTCTCGGCGTCCGAGGAGGAACCGAGCCTCGGCTGGAGGACCATGGCCTTCGGCAGGGCCCCGTCTATCGGGTTGGCCTGAGGGGCCTGGACAACGGCTCCCCCAGAAAGCTCAAATATGCGGTCCGGTCGTCATCACCGTGAGACCACCATGAAACGGGTCCTCCTGGTCGCGGTCAGCGCGCTTCTCGTTACAGCCGGGTGTGTCAGCACCTTGACCGGCGAGGAGAACGGTGAGCGCTTGGATGCCTCCTCCATCGATGCGACACGACCGCCCGAGCAGACCGGCGACGTGGTGGCCTTCGATCTGTACCTTCGGATGACCTCGATCCAGATCGAACCGGGGACCTCCGTGCAAGCTTGGGCGTTCAGTATGACCCCCGATGGCGAGCCGACCGTGCCTGGGCCGACGATCCGGGTGACCGAGGGCCAGCTCGTCCGGATCACCTTCCACAACCAGCACAACATGATCCACACCATCCACTGGCACGGCCTCCACGTGCCCTGGGACATGGATGGCGTCCCCTTCGTCAGCCAGGACCCCATCCCGGCCGGCGAGTCCCTCACCTACGAGTTCGTGGCCGGTCCTGCAGGGACCCACATGTACCACTGCCACGTCGACGCCAAGCACCACATCGACATGGGCATGTACGGCATGTTCGTCGTCGAGCC
>CAZBKU010000278.1:0-3671 GCA_964492585.1 uncultured Thermoplasmatales archaeon
CGGGACATCGCCGCTGGCCAGGCTCTCGGCCAGGACCGAGGCCCCACCGGTCAGCGCATCCGGGTGGGGAGCGTAGTGGCGGGGGTCGGCCGTGGAGGCCGCGGGACCAAGCTCAGCCAACTGGATCGGGTCGGCCCAGGTATCGCCAGGTTCCGGCAGGATGGAGAACCAGATCTCCCGCTGGTCGATCGTGGTCCCTCGCGTGACCTTCCAGAGCATCCCCAAGCGGCCTTCCTGGTCGAAGGCCACGGTCGGCCGGGTCACGTGGCAGACTGAGCACCGGTGATCCTCGGGCACGGGCGACACCAGGTCGTGGTAGCGCTCGTCGCCGGGGTCGAGCTTGGACAGGTGGACCCGGAAGCGGTCCTGCTCGTCGGCCGAACCCCAGGCCACGACCACGCGGCCTGTGGTCGGGTCGACGGCCAGGGACGGGACCGCCGGCTGCGGGGCATCGGGGAGGTGACGGTTGGCGCCATCGGGCATCCAAGCCAGGTCGACCTTGCCGGCTTCGACAGGGGCCTCCCAGGTCTCCCCGCCGTCCCGGGTGGTGACCGTGCCCGTGGCCATGCACGGCGTGTCGCCGGCCCGGCACCAGAGCACGTGGACGGCGCCATCGGGACCCGTCAGGACGCCGTTGCAGTTGGCAAGCAGGTCGCCCACGGCCTGGGCCTGCCACGTCTGGCCGCCGTCCAGGGAACGGGTGACGGTGAGCTGGCGGTCCTGGTCCAGATCGGCAGCACACGCGTACACGCGACCATCGGGATCGATCCCGACGGCCGACTTGTCCATGCTGTCGTCGGCCTCGAGCATGGGCACCTTGACCGGGGCCTCCCAGGTTCGACCGTGGTCCTCGCTGCGGGTGTGGTAGAGCCACTGGATGATGTCGTCGCCTTGGGTTGCCACGTCGATGCAGGTCGTGTGGACCTCGCCGGAGGGACCGATGGCCAACCAGGGATCCCCCTTGATCCTGAGATCTGCACCGAACGGCGTAGCGGTCTGCTCCCACGAGCGACCGCCATCCTCGGAGACGTAGATCACGCAGTTGGAGGCTCCCTGCTCATCGTCGAGATCCATGCCGGCGACGATCAGGCGCGATGCGTCGGTGGGATCGGTGGCCACGCTGAACTCGGACATCCGGTGACCCGGGGGGGAGACAAGGGTCCGCTCGGCGACGATCCCCAGGGTCCCGTCGGGGCCCTCGGATGGCCCGCCGGCAGGCTCGAGACCGGCGTCCTCGTCCCCCGACAGGCAACCGGCCAGGGGGACGACCAAGAGCGCGAGCGTGAGGACCAGAGCTGCCCGGGTCGACAGCCCCCGCCTTGCCGCCCCACGACGTGGATGCGTGGACGCGCTCATCGGCCGGTTAGCCCTCCAGGGGCGTGATCTGGCTGTAGTGGCTCTGCTCTGTCCGGGTGAGCACGGGATCGGCGTCCAGGTCCAGGATCCCGTCCAGGGTCGGCGTGCCGGGGTCCGGGGCTTGCCACGTCACCGAGCCGTGAGCACCGTCGGGTCGATCGATCCGCGGTGTGGTCTCGAGCAGGTAGGTCCCCTCGTCCAAGGGCCCGGGCACGTAGAGGGCCCGGCTCTCCCGACGGAGGGTCAGGGGCTCACCGGGCTCGGGGCCTGTCTCGGCGACGACCTGGCCGTCGGGACCGACGAGCCGCATCTCGTGGTCCTGGCCGACCAGGTCCCAGGCCACGTAGGTGTACAGGTCGGTGGTGCCGTCGGGGAGATCCAGGACGGTGGTCCCGGGCGTCAGGCCGACCTTCTCGGGCTGCTCTCCGCTGGTCAGCCCGGCGATCTCCAGGAGCATGCCGGCCATGGTCACCTGTTGGATGCTGGCGCCTTCGAAGATCACGGAGACGGGGTCGCCGTCCCGGAAGTCCTGGACCTCGGTGAAGGCCCCCGGGATGCCCTTGATCTGGTAGGCTCCCTGGGGAACGGTGGCGGCCTTGGTCAGCCCGTCCCAGTAGAGGTCGTTGGCGCTGGCCAGGGGTTCCCCGTCGACGCCGGTGGACTCGTTGAAGATGTGCTCCTCGTAGTACTTCACGTCGACATCGATGGCGGTGGCCGACCGCCAGATGATCTCGGAGAAACGCTCGGTCCGGTCGACGACGGCCTGGTCGGCCAGCTGGGGTCGCAGGACGCCGACGCGGAGCTCGGTGTCCGGTTGGCTGGTGCCGTGGTTGTCCACCAACAGGTCGGGGCGGTGGGTCTCCACGGCGTGCCGGATGGCTTTGCTCTGGGGCGTGGCCTGGGTCCAGTAGTCGACGTTGCCGATCCCGTGGCCGCTGTGCCCGTTCTCGGCGCCGTCGGGCTCGATCATGGGGAACCCCACGATGGTGACCCGGTCCAGCAGCATCTCGCGGATGGCCGGATCGGCCAGGGCCTGGAAGACCGGGGTCTGGGGTGTCAGGCCGGGGTAGACCGGGTCCTCGAAGGTGCGGTCGACGTCGCCGAGCAAGGCCCAGATGAGATCGACGAAGGCCTCGGTGCTGGCCGGCTCGTCGGCGTGCAGCTCGTTGATGAAGAGGACGGTGATCGGCCCGTCGCCCAGGGTCGTCATGTAGATGTCGCGACCCTCCAGGCTCGTGGCGGGCACGTCGACCTGGACGCCGTGGGCCCGCCAGTCCTCGACCTCGCCCTGCAGCGACGCGTAGTCGGTCAGGCCCGGATGGTCGGCCAGGACCCCGGGGATGGCGGGGACGACCAACAGGACGGCTACCAGGCCAACGACGAGCGACGGGCGTGGATCGTGGAGAGGTTCATCTCTGGTCACGGGGCGTGCCTCCGACCTGCCACCCAAGCCAAGGGGACGGGTTGGTCCAGGAGCGATGGGGTGCTGTATCAAGGTTGTGTGACCCTGGCAAGGAGGTCGTCGGAGGGGTCCCGATGCCCGTGGCTACGGCGAGGGGTCCTAGGGGGATGGGAGGTGTCAGAGGGGGTTCCCTGCCAGACCACCCCGGACACACAGAGCAACCCCCTCGGGGTTTGGGAGAAGGGGGACCGTGCCGGAGGCGATAGAGGCAGACCTCCAAGGCCGGGAAGGCTGCTGTCGTTGTTGGCTGGAGCGCCGTTCGGGGTGGTCGTCCCGAGCGGGCTCAGTCCTGGCTCCCGTCCGACAGCGTATCCTCGTCCCAGGGCCGAGGGTAACGGTCTCCGATGGCGTCGACCCAGTCGGCCAAGGTTTCCTCCGGGTGGTAGATGACGCGCCGGTCAAGCCGGAGGCTGTCGATGAGCTCGAAGCCCTTCAAGGCGCGTAGGTGGTGGTGGATGGTGGTGGGTGCCTTGTGGAGAGCGTCGGCGATCTCCTTGGTGGTCGTCCCCGGGTTCTCTGCAAGGTAGATGGCGACCTCCCGGGTGCCTTCGCGACCGAAGAGCACCCGGGTGTCCGGGTTCTCGTACAGACAACGGTCCTCTGCGGCGAAGCAAAGCCCCTCCGAATCCCGGACCGATCGCTTGACGACGACGAGGCCGAGTTCCTCCAACCGTCGCATGTGGAAATCGACCAGGTCCCGGTCGATACCCATCTCGCAGGCGTACAGGTTCTTGTTCAGGCCCGGGCGCTTGCGGACCCGATCGTAGAGTTCCTGACGCAGCTCGTGGGCCAGGGCCTCCAGGCGGAAGAGCAGGGGTGCCTGGGGCAGCGGTTCGCATTCATCCTCATCGCT